>JAFQWW010000014.1 GCA_017407285.1 Clostridia bacterium | reverse complement strand
GCGTTTGAAATAAATCCCGAAGTTCATAGAGTGTACGACGAGATGAAAAAACTTACTCCTTGCACCCTCATGAGCGGTAGTGGAAGCGCCGTTTTTGGAATATTCGAGAGCGAAGAGAGCGCCGTGATTGCAAAAGAAAAACTCGTAGACCTTGCGGAGTTCGTAGAGGTATGTAAAACCACGCCTATAGGGGTAAGTTTAGAGTAAACGAAATGGAAACTATCTTTCTTTATGGATTGAGCGGTTTCCATTTTTTAATTTATTTTGTTATATATTAAAAAATATCTTGAAAAAAACTAAAATTTTTCATATAATATACGTAATAGGGTTATAAATTATAGGCTTATAGATTAAGGAGCTAATATGAGAAAAATTGCGACAAAAATAACGGCAGTATTGCTCGTTTTAATAGTCGTGCTATCCGCGTCCGCTTGTTCTGCAAGATTTTGGGATTATTTTTTAGGAAATTTTCCCGATATTCCCAAAGAGCCGACGCAAGAAATCGTACTAACGAAAGGCACGGCAAAAACGCAGACGGGTGGACTTGCCGACGTTATAGAAGAGATTTATCCCACCGTCGTGGATATTGAGGTAAAATACGTATACAATCAAGCCTTTTTTAACAAAACGTACACCGAGAGTTTGTATGAAATGGCAGTCGTATGTAAAAAGGACGAGGACGGCGTATATTTCCTTACCACTCATCAAGGAACGCAGGACGGAGAAAATAAAGCTATAGCAGGTAGCATATACAAGTTTTCTAGAGTGGAGATTTATCTAACTTTGGGAAGTAAAACCTTCCAGTGTCGTAAGGTTCAGACTATGGAAGAGGTAGATTCCGTTTTACTATTCGTGGAAAAAGATAGACTGGGAGAATATTACGACGATATAAGGGTTGCTAAATTCCCCTCGCCTTACGAACCCGAAAAGGGCAGAACGGTGGTCGCATTCTCCAATCCTTACGGGGTATATAAAGGCACGGTTACCAAAGGAATTATTAGTAGCGAAAGAGAGATTGAGGTGGAGGGAAAGATTTATACCTTGCTCCAAACCGACGCCGCTATGACCTTCCAATCTAGTGGAATCGTGTTTGACGGAGAGGGAAGACTATTAGGACTCCTTTTTGCTAAGGTAAGCGGAGATTACGAGGGATTGAGTTTTGCTATGCCTATTAATAGGATATTAGATGCTTATCACGGAGCAGGATATCTTGAGGATATCGTAGTGTGAGGTTTGTATGAAGAAAATTTCTATATTCATTTTAATATTTATATTAGCCGTATGTTGTACGGGTTGTATGCCCGATATAACGGGGAATGGAGGGGAAGAACCCCCCGTAGTTACTACCGTTATTGCCGATGCGGTAGAAGAACTTGGGAACGCAAATATCACGGTCAAGACGGTAGATAGTAGTAAAACCTACGACTCTATTGCCGATATGGTTGCTCAAATCAAGGACTCCGTAGTAGAAATAGAGGTGGTCGTAGCCGACGATTACCAGACGAGTAGCGGAGCAGGTAGTGGGGTGTTGTTTGGTATAAGCCAAGACAAATATTACGTCGTAACCAATCATCACGTCGTGGAGGATGCGAGCATAATATGGGTAAGACTTACGGACGGTAGAAGATTTTCTGCAAGTTTCGTAGCGTCAGACGAAGCCACTGATATTGCCGTAATCACCATATCTAATATTGGGATAGATCAAGAAAAATTCCGCACCGTTATACTCCCGAACGACGATTATACAACTAGAGTAGGTGACACCGCAATAGCGATAGGAAATCCTTTAGGCTCTTTGGGTGGCTCGGTAACGCAAGGCATAGTCAGTGCGTTGGATCGTCAAATCACTATAGACGGCGTTAAAATGAACGTTTTACAAACGGACGCTGCGTCAAACCCCGGTAACTCGGGCGGAGGATTGTTCGACGAGCACGGTCAACTCATTGGTATTACCAATTCGGGCGTTGCAGTCGAGGGTGTTGAGGGTATAAACTTTGCAATACCCGTTAAAACCGTAGTGGAGTCTGCGTGTGACCTTATAGAACAAGGTTACGTATCGGGTAAACCCTCTATAGGTATAACCTCCATTGAACTTGCGACCTTAAACGATATGAACGAGTTTTACAATAGTATTTCGAATTCTCAAACGAAACAGTTCTGGTTCGAGGTTTTCTCGTCCACCAATAATGCTTTGGGAATTTACGTCTACACCGTAGCAAATCCATATTGTGATTTAGAGATTGGAGACTATATAGTAAGCGTAAACGGAGAAGAAATCAAGACGGGAGAGGATCTATCCGCCTTGCTTGACGAGAGTGAGGTAGGTCAAACCATAAGCGTAAACGTTTTGCGCGGAGGGGAGAGTAAAACGATAGACGTTTCTTTGATAGAAATGAGAAGATAAAGAATTTTGAATGATATGAAGATAAAAGGCTTGAACAAATTAACCTTGCTCGATTTTCCGGGGCGAATGGCGTGCGTCGTGTTTTTACCGTCGTGCAATTTCCGTTGTCCGTTTTGTCATAACGCAAGTTTAGTCACCGCACCTTCTACACAACCCGATATTAGCGAAGAAGAGTTTTTTGCCTTTTTGGAAAAAAGAAAGGGGATACTAGAAGGGGTGTGCATAACGGGAGGAGAACCCACCCTTTATCCCGATTTAGGAGCGTTTATTGATAGGATAAAAAGCTTGGGCTTTTTGGTAAAACTGGACACCAACGGATATAATCCCGACGAATTAACTAATCTTTTATCCAAGGTAGATTACGTTGCGATGGATATCAAAAATTCTCCTTCAAAATACGCGGAAACGGTCGGAGTCAAAAACTTTGATTTTGATAAGATAAAACGGAGCGTGGAGATATTAGAAAGTTCTGGCGTTGAGCACGAATTTCGTATGACGGTCGCGCCCGAACTACAAGAGGAGTCCGATTTTTACGCCGTTCAAGAGTGGCTTAAGGGCGTGAAAAAATTCTATTTACAAGCCTACCGCGATAGTGGGGACGTAATAAACCCTATATTTAGTACGCCTGACGAGGACTTTTTAGAAAAAGCCAAACGAATACTTGAAAAAGGGATAGAAAAAGTCGAAATAAGGGGCTAAAAAGTGAGAAAAAGAGGTCTAAAAACCTCTTTTTTTTATTAAATTTCAAAAGGGCGCAAATTTGGACAAAACAACAACATATTGTGGTTTGTCGAAAAATATTTTTCTAAATATTGTGTTTTTCTCTTGACATAACACCATATATATGGTATTGTATTAAGGCAGTACACTAAATAAGGAGAAAAATTATGTTCAAGGTAGTAAAAAGAGACGGTCAGATAGCTGACTATAACATTTCCAAGATCAGCGAAGCGATTAAAAAAGCGTTTGAAGCGCAAAATAAGCAATACGTAGACAATATTATCGACTTGCTTGCTTTACGCGCCTCTGCAGACTTTGAGCCAAAAATTAAAGAAGGTCTTGTCAACGTCGAAGATATTCAGGATAGCGTAGAGCACGTTTTAGAGCAGTCCGGTTATACCGACGTTGCAAAAGCATACATTCTCTATCGTAAACAAAGAGAAAAAATGCGTAATATGAAGTCCACTATATTGGACTACAAGGACGTAGTTAATAGTTACGTTAAACTTGAGGACTGGCGTGTTAAGGAAAACTCCACCGTTACCTACTCCGTAGGCGGACTTATTTTGTCCAACTCCGGTGCAATCACGGCTAACTATTGGCTTTCCGAGATTTACGACGAAGAGATCGCTAACGCACACCGTAACGCAGATATTCATATTCACGACTTGAGTATGCTTACCGGTTACTGCGCAGGTTGGTCCTTAAAACAACTCATACAAGAAGGTTTAGGCGGTATCAAAGGCAAGATTACCTCTGCTCCTGCAGCGCACTTATCCACCCTTTGTAACCAAATGGTTAACTTCTTGGGTATCATGCAGAACGAATGGGCAGGCGCACAAGCATTCTCCTCTTTTGACACCTACCTTGCGCCTTTCGTTAAGATAGATAACTTGAGCTACAAAGAGGT
Source organism: Clostridia bacterium (assembly GCA_017407285.1). Lineage (GTDB taxonomy): Bacteria > Bacillota > Clostridia > Christensenellales > RUG350 > RGIG2224. Next base: position 205 of record JAFQWW010000014.1, on the reverse strand, counting down.
TAAGCAGTGCATTCAGTCCTTCATCTACGGCGTAAATACTCCTAGCCGTTGGGGTACTCAAGCACCCTTTACCAACATCACTTTGGACTGGACCGTACCTAACGATTTGAAAAATCTTCCTGCAATAGTTGGCGGAAAAGAAATGGATTTCACCTATGGCGATTGTGAAAAAGAAATGGCTATGGTAAACAAAGCCTTTATCCAG
>JAFQWW010000013.1 GCA_017407285.1 Clostridia bacterium | reverse complement strand
CCTGTCCAGTCGACATAATCGCGCGGATAGTTTCCTGAAGAGCAACGTCATACAAAGGTGCTTGGGAGAACTTTTCTTTAAGTTCATCAAAAAGTTCTTGAGGACAAACGTAAAGACATTTGGAAGTTCCACGCAACACAAAAAATCTCTCACCAAGTCCGTGACGAAGCTTGGCGGGGATACGCATACGACCTTTCTGGTCTATTGAGTGGTAGAATTTTCCAAAAAACATCCTTTTTTACCTCGGTGCTATTCTATCACACATTTTGACCACTGTCAACCACTTTTTATAAAATTTTGACCATTTTTTTTATTTTTTTTGGGAATTTTAGCCCACAATAGCACATTTTGTGTATAAAAAAATGCAAACCACAATATATTGTGATTTGCATTGGTGGTCAGTCCACCCTAATTTTTTACAAATTTCGCAAGTTTTTAATCGACTTGACTAAAATAGACGTACAAGCATGTTGTTAACCTGATCACACGACGTCAAATAATAAGAAACACCGTTCTTTACAACCTTGGGAGAAACCCTACAATTCTTACCGTGAAGATGTCCGTACACAACCGTTCTAATCTCTGCCTCTTCCAAAATTTTCGTAAATACGCTATCCTCTCTTCTGACGTTAAAGGGAGGGAAATGTAACATTCCAACCAAAACGTCTCCCTCTTGCTTTATCTTATTTGCAACACCTAAAGATAGAGTCAAGCGTTGTCCTTCTCTTTGATAAATCTTCTCGTCTTGTTCGCTCCAAGCTTTATCCGGACAATTCCATCCTCTCGTTCCGAAAAAGACGTAGTTTCCTATACGCAAAGCGTCGTTTTGAATAACGTAGGTCTTATCCCCTAATATTTCCTTAACCTTAGTGACCGAACTCCACCAATAGTCGTGATTGCCTTTTATGATAACTTTATATCCGGGAAGCGCGCCTATTGCTTTCAAATCGGGAATTGCTTCTTCCAAATACATCGCCCAACTAATATCTCCGGATATCAACACGACGTCCTCCTCTCCGACGTGCTTGCGCCAATTATTTTGAATAATTTCCCAATAGTTATCCCAAGCTCCACCGAATATATCCATGGGCTTGTCAACGTTGGCACTTAAATGTAAATCACTTATCGCAAAAACTTTCATAATTTTATTATAACAAATTTATTCACGATAATCAAATAAAAAATAAGGGTAGCAATTTGCTACCCCCAAAAAATATTCTCTTACGAATTAAGAGGTGCCGAGCCAGGGAATAAAGGCAACTCAAAGAATCCCGTACAAACGTCTTGAGAAAACTCTTGACAAGGCGGAATATAACAATATCCGTAAGTAGGTACGAGTAATTCAACGTCGGTCTCCGTTTTGATAACTATAGTTACGCACGCAGTAACGCTAAAGGTCGAATCACTCACGTACACACCGTCAGGCAACACTGCACCGACAACTGCTTCAACCTCGTAAGGAATGATAGCGGGTTCCGGAGTTCCGATAACGATATCAACGGGAATACTCAACGTAGCCGTACCACTACCCGCTACCCCAGCGTCGTCCGTAAAAGCAATTTCGATAGGTAATCCGATATTGGCGCGCAATCTACTCATATTAGGTCTGTCGTCAATCGGATCTATGTACAAATTAGTTATAACGCCCCTACTCGTCGTGCTTTTTCCACTGACAAAAGTCAAAGGATAGGTAGGATTTGCAGGAGAAAGATCACTCAACGTCACGGAAACGTTCTCTTCCGTCGTTTGTCGCATGCACGCGTCAAAAACTTTTTTTACTTGCAAACAGACCTTTTCGCAAAGTCCGTTAAGCGCATTCCCTTGAATAGGTCCGGGGACACGCTCGTTGTTGTTATTAGCAAAGGACATAAATTCACCTCCTTAAAATTCTTTACTCTATCATATGTATCGTTAAATAAATATGTGAAACACGTCAAATTTATAACAAAAGACAAATTTTTACCCTAATTTTGCTTGCTAAATTTTTCCTAACATACTATAATATACACGTCGCGGAGGGATATCGAAGTGGTCATAACGAGGCGGTCTTGAAAACCGTTTGGGTGCAAGCCCACAAGGGTTCGAATCCCTTTCCCTCCGCCAAAAAAGCACGACACCGGCTATCGCCCTGCTCGTGCTTTGGTTTTTTGTCTAGGAAATAGATGATATACACGTCTATGGCGTGATTTTGTATAATATGGATATTGAAATATACAAGTTAGTTTTAATAGCTGTCGTCGTGTTAGCTGCAACTTTTACACAAACCATTACTGGGTTTGGTTTTGGCATAGTTGCAATGATTTTTTTACCAAGTTTTCTACTCTACACCGAGTCTAATATATTGTCCGCTATATTAAGCACGATTACGTCGTTATTAGTTGTTTTAGTACTATTAAAACACGTAAATTGGAAAAATATCATATTCCCACTTTTAGGTAGTACGGTTACAAATTATCTCGCTGTTTCCTTTATGAAAAACACAGAAAACGAAATTCTTATACTTATTTTAGGTATAGTATTGTTTTTATTGAGTATATACTTTTTCTTGTTTTCAGATAAAGTTAAAATACGCCCGACCTGGTACTCCGGACTTATAGCAGGACTCATATCTGGAGTAATGGGAGGATTATTTTCAATCAGTGGTCCGCCCGTCGTCGTTTACTATATACAGTCCGAAGATAACGTTGATAAATATTTAGCAACAATATCCGCTTACTTCGTTTTGTCCGGAATAATTACTATTATTACGAAAGCAATATCAGGCTTTATGACGACAAACGTATGGTTAGGACTTGCCGTAGGTATCGTTTGTTTGATCATCGGATCGTTTGCTGGAAAATTTGCTCGAAACAAAGCAAATCCTAACTTAATCAAAAAACTTGTTTACGGAGTTATGGCAACAAGTGGACTTATTCACGTGATAACGTCGCTTATATAACGTTACACACCCTGATAATACAGCTCGTATTTGAGCAAATAAACAACACTCAAATGAATACTTTCTATTTGAGATTTTAACTGAGAATTCAAAAACCTCGACTTAGGTCGAGGTTTTTTATTTGCGTAAAACAGATTGAATTAAAGTTAATTATATGATACAATAAATTTATCGGTAAATAATATTTTGTAGGCAGTTTGAATTATGGAATTTAACAAAAAACTTCAAGAATTAAGAAAACAGAAAGGGCTTACGCAAGAAGAACTTGCTGAAAAGCTTTACGTATCACGAACAGCCATCTCAAAGTGGGAATCAGGTAGAGGTTACCCGAATATTGAGTCATTAAAAATGCTTGCCAAATTCTTTTCACTAACGGTTGACGAGATGCTCTCCTCTAACGAGATACTAATACTGGCAGAAGAATACAACAAAAGAAAAGAAAGACATTTTCGTGATTTGATATACGGACTACTTGATATTTGTATTACAATGCTCTTTTTCCTTCCGTTTTTTGCCGAACGAGCAAACGGTGATATTCGAAGCGTATCACTCGTCACGCTTAACGGCATTCAGCCTTACTTAAAAATAGCCTACCTTTCCGTTGTCATTTCAATGGTAATAATGGGCGTTTTGCTACTCGCGTTACAAAACTGTCAATCAGTGGCTTGGACAAAAAGCAAGACGATAATTTCGCTGACACTCGGCGCAATCACTGTCTTGATCTTTATAATCAGTTCACAACCGTATGCTGCCGTATTCGCGTTTGCCCTCTTAGTTATTAAGACTTTAATGCTACTAAAACGCTAGTGACACGAAACGTATCACGCCCGTGACTACTCGTTTCTTGTATATCGTCATGCCTTCCTCTAAAATGTATTTAGGTAAAAACCAATACAAACAGGAAGGTAACGAATAATGGAAAACAAAAACAAGAAAATATTAGTTTTGGGTGTGAGTTTGCTTGTGACGTTTGTGATATATACGATATTAGTTCGCTTCGTTGACGTACAAATGATAGGTCCAAGAGAATCAAGCGTAGGTTTTGCTACTCTAAACGGATACATACACAATCTAATAGTCGCAAATATGTCCCTATATACGATAACAGATTGGCTTGGGCTTGGTCCCATAGCCGTAGCACTTGGATTTGCCATTCTTGGACTCGTGCAGTTAATTAAGCGCCAAAGTCTACGAAAAGTGGATCACGATATTCTTGCGCTCGGTGTGTTTTATATCGTTGTGATTGTTGTATATTTCCTCTTTGAAATAGTTGTTATAAATTATAGACCTATACTCATTGACGGATACCTTGAAGCCTCGTATCCGTCGTCAACAACGATGCTGGTTATGTGCGTAATGCCAACAACGGCGATAGCGCTAAAAGTACGCATTAAAAATACTATTCTCAAACGGTACGTAAACATTTCAATTACAACTTTTACCGCCTTTATGATAATTGCAAGGCTCCTTTCTGGCGTGCATTGGATCACGGATATTATAGGCGGTATAATTCTGTGTGCAGGACTTGTGATAACGTATTACGCCATAAAGAACATACTAACGAAAAATACTAATTCAATTTGTTGACGTCTTGCTTTTATAGTAAAAATCTTTGTCTCTTCGATATTCTTTATACTCAAATAAATGTCACGTTTATTTTCGTGCAAAAGGAAAAAGACTAACGAAATTTTCGTTAGTCTTTTATACTATGAGCACAGTGCTTCTATTTTGTGTTTTGTTTTCTGTATTCTCTTGGAGCAACTTTGTATTTTCGCTTAAAAAGTTTGGAAAAATAGTTGTAGTCGCCTATTCCACATTCTTCCGCGATTTTGGATATACTATGTCTTGTGGAGCGCAACAACAAACACGCTCGTTCCAATCTTTTGTTTTTTACGTATTCGGCTGGCGTGGTATTAAAACTTCTCTTCACCACGCTATACAACTCTTTTCTTGAAAAGTGAAAGTTTTCACACAAGTTTTCCACCCCCACGTTTCCTTGCAAATTCTTTCCAACCCAATCCTCTATTCTTATCTCTATACTACTCTCGAAATCGTTCATAAACTGCTTGAGTTCTTCGTAACTTGCACACGCCTCCAACACGTGAGCCGCCGCCTCGATTTTAGCATCTGTCATCACGGGAAGTTTATCATACTCGTCCGTGAGTTTATCTAATTTTTCAGGCTCTATTCCTACTCCTGAAAACCTCGTCGCTTTTTCTCCCCTTATTTGACCTATTGCAATAAAACCTCTAACGTTACTACCTATCACTATAGGCGTTATGCACTCCGTTAATCCTGCGTGACAAGTATAGATATGCGCTCTACCCGTTTTTCTACATCTTTCAATAGCGTTTTTATCACACTCTCTGCATTTTTTATCTATTCTCTCATCCTCTCTATAGCTTCCGCAAAAGGCAGACAAACGCTCCGGAAAAAAGCTAACCTCTTTTCCGTCTCCGTCGTATATGCATATCTTCATATTGGTGAGCGTATAGAAATCAACGAGTAATCTTTCCAACGCATCCGTTTTTTTAACAAAATTAGTATTCATAGATACGATTTTACCATATTTTTTCTTATATTATACTATTATTTATTTTATAAATCAAGTAAAATACAAAATATAGGAGGATTTGCCATGAATTTTCTATCAATAGACGTAGGAACTACTTGTTGCAAATGCCAACTTTTCAGTGATAAGGGTGACATAATTTTTTACCGTGCACTTGAGTATGATCTCAAAAAAGTGGACGGTGAAATTTACGTGGATGCAGACGCTATACGTGATAACGTCTTCTCCCTCATTCGTGACGCTGCAAAAGTTGACGAAGTTAGCTCTATCGCCGTATCTTCTTTTGGCGAGGCTTTTGTTCTTTTGGGAAAGAATGACGAAGTACTATTCTACCCCATGCTCTACACCGACGTAAGAGGTAAAGAACAAGCAAACGAGATCAAAAAACTTTTTACAAACGACTATCTTTACGAAACTACGGGTGTACTACCCCACCCCATGTATTCTATATCCAAACTTTTGTGGATAAAAGAAAATCATCCCGACTTATTCAATAAAGCAGATAAAGTTTTACTTATTGGCGATTACATCGGATATCTTCTCACCAAACAACGCGTAATCGACTATTCACTCGCATCTAGAACGGGTGTATTTGACGTAAAGAATAAATGCTTTGCTCAAGATATTCTTGACAAACTGAATATCCCTGCCTCTCTATTCTCAATTCCCATGATTACGGGTAGCGTAGTTGGAAAAGTTAATGAGGCTCTATCGAAAGAACTTGGATTAAATTCAGACTGTACCCTCGTATTAGGCTCGCACGACCAAATATGCGCAACTTTAGGCGCAGGCGTTATCGACGCTGGTCAAGCTGCAGACGGTATGGGTACTGTGGAGTGTATAACGGCTGTGTTTGACGCACCCCCACAAAACCCTCGCTTTGGAGAAATGGGATATCCTACCGTTCCTTTTGCTATAGACGGATTATACTGTACCTATATTCTCAATTATTCTTCAGGCT
>JAFQWW010000012.1 GCA_017407285.1 Clostridia bacterium | reverse complement strand
TTCTTCAAGTTGTTTTGTTTAGCACCCTTGACGACTAAATATCTGCCGTCCGCTAATTTACGAGTTTCGGGGACTAAGATCTTTTTCTCGCCAGATAAGTACTGTCCCGTTATGCTCTCTGGACACTTTATAATATCCTCAACCGTGCCTTGCGCGACTAATTCTCCACCGTGGATACCCGCTCTCGGTCCTATATCCACTATATGATCCGCCTCTCTCATCGTTTCCTCGTCGTGTTCAACTACGATGAGGGTATTGCCTAAATCACGAAGTTTCTTTAAGGTGTACAAAAGTTTGGAGTTATCTCTCTGGTGCAAACCTATACTCGGCTCGTCCAAAATATACAATACGCCCGTGAGTCCCGAACCTATCTGGGTTGCTAGTCTTATTCTCTGCGACTCTCCACCCGACAAAGTGCACGCCGATCTAGACAAAGTTAAATATCCTAAACCAACGTTTTTCAAGAAATTCAATCTTGCGTTTATCTCTTTCATGATAGGCGCGGATATTATGGAATCTCTCTCGTTAAGATTTAGAGAATTGCAAAAATCGTACAAGTCCAAAACGCTCATATCGGTCAATTCGCTAATATTTTTGCCACCTACGGTTACAGCCAACGCCTCTTTTTTGAGTCTTCTTCCGCCACAAGCGTTACAAGGCTTTTCCACCATAAGTTTTTCTATCTCGCCCTTCATATACTCCGAAGTCGTTTCTCTATATCTACGCTCCAAGTTATTCACGACGCCTTCGTAACTTACGTGATAGATTTGGGTTTTGTATTGAGTGGAGTACTTCATCTCTAGTTTTTCTCCACCCGTTCCATAAAGAATTATATCAACTATATCCTCTGGTAAATCTTTTGCAGGCGTATGCAAACTAAATCCATATTTTTTGGCTAGCGCGTTGAAAATACCCATAGCGATTTTGGCGCTATCCATATTCCAACCACTGATATTAAACGCACCCTCTGCGATAGACTTATTCCAATCTTTAACCAAAAGATTTACGTCTATCTCACTCTTATATCCCAAACCATTACACTCGGGACAAGCGCCGAAAGGACTGTTAAAACTGAACAGTCTTGGTGCGAGTTCTTCAATAGACACGTTGCAATCGGGACAAGCGTAAAGGGTGGAGAACAACTCCTCCTCTCCGTTTATCTCCCCTATAACTAGTCCGTCCGCAAGTTTTAACGCCGTTTCCACGCTATCCGTCAATCTCGTCTGCACGCCCTCTTTTACGACTATTCTATCTACGACTACGGATATGTGATGACGAAGATTTTTCTCCAGTACAATCTCTTCGTCTAGATTATACTGCACGCCGTCCACTCTTACTCTGACGTAACCACTCTTTTTAAATCCGTCCAAAAGTTTGGTATACTCGCCCTTTCTTCCTCGTATTACGGGGGCTAAGATAACGACTTTTGCACCCTCTCCGTAGGAGAGAATTTTATCCACGATTTGATCCACGGACTGACGAGAAATTTCCTTTCCACAATTAGGACAGTGCGGTACGCCGATACGAGCAAACAACAAACGGAAATAATCGTATATCTCGGTAACCGTACCCACCGTACTTCTTGGGTTTCTTGACGTGGTTTTTTGGTCTATAGATATAGCAGGAGATAAACCTTCTACGTATTCTACGTCAGGTTTTTCCATTTGACCTAAAAATTGACGTGCGTAACTAGACAAACTCTCCACGTATCTGCGTTGACCTTCCGCAAATATGGTGTCAAACGCCAAAGAGGATTTGCCCGATCCGCTCAGCCCCGTAAAAACTACTAATTTATTACGAGGTATCTCCAAGTCGATATTTTTAAGGTTATTTTGCTTTGCGCCTTTAATTACTATGTTTTTTTGTTCCATACTAATCGTCCAATTTCTTTTTTAGTTCACTTATCTCGTCACGGATAATAATTGCTCTTTCAAAATCCAAGGAAGCGGACGCTACCTTCATAAGTCCTTTGAGCTTTTCAATCTCGGACAATATATCTTTATAACTCGTCTTTTCCACCACTTTGTGAGTAATCTCCAAAGTGTTTTGTATCTTTTTCTTTATGGTTTTAGGAACGATACCGTTCTCTTCGTTGTATTTATTTTGAATTTCACGACGACGTCTCGTTTCCTCTATCGCTCTTTGCATACTACCAGTTATGGTGTCGGCAAACATAACGACTCGACCTTTGTCGTTTCTTGCCGCACGACCTATGGTCTGGATAAGAGAGGTGTCGCTTCTTAAAAATCCTTCTTTATCAGCGTCCAATATAATGATAAGTTCAACTTCGGGAAGGTCCAAGCCTTCACGAAGCAAGTTTATACCTACCAAAATATCAAAGTCACCTTGTCTAAGTCCGTTAATTATCTCCACACGCTCCAAAGTGTAGATATCGGAGTGCATATACTTGACCTTCTTACCATTATCCCTCAAATACTCGGTCAAACTCTCCGCCATCTTTTTGGTCAAGGTCGTAATAAGCGTTCTTGCACCTCTTTTTGTTACCTCGTCGGTTAAACGCAACACTTCGTCAATTTGACCTTTTATGGGTTTGACCTCGATCACGGGATCAAGTAGACCTGTCGGACGGATAAGTTGTTCCGTCGTGTTGTCGGATAAGGATAGTTCGTAGTCTGCTGGAGTTGCGGACAAACATATCATCTGAGAAAAACGCTCGTTGAACTCGTCGAACTTCAAAGGTCTATTGTCGTAAGCGGCAGGCAAACGGAATCCGTAGCCAACTAAGTTGTCCTTCCTTGCTTTATCACCGTTGTACATTCCCCTAACTTGAGGCAACGTGATATGGGACTCGTCCACGAACACGATAAAATCTTCGGGGAAGAAGTCGAATAAGGTGTACGGGGGTTGACCGGGTGCACGTCCGTCGAAATATCTTGAATAGTTCTCGATTCCCGAACAATATCCAACCTCTTTTATCATCTCAACGTCGTAATTCACCCTCTCTTTTATTCTCTGCGCTTCGATGAGTTTACCCTCTTTTTCAAACTCGTGAAATCTATCCACCATATCGGAACGGATTTGATTTAGGGCTTGTTCCTTGTTCTCTGAGTCTATAACGTAATGTGATGCGGGGAATATAGCAACGTGGGAGAGTTCGGCTCTCGTCTTTTGGGTAACTAAATCGTTCTCCGTAATTCTATCTATCTCGTCCCCGAAAAATTCTACTCGAATAGTCGTCTCAGACGAGGACGCGGGGAATATCTCGACTATATCCCCTCGAACTCTAAACGTGCCACGAATAAAATCTATATCGCTTCTTTTGTACTGAATCTCAACTAAACGTTCTATCAAACTCTCTCTCGTCATCTCCATTCCCGGTCGAAGAGAAATGCTCATTTTGTAATACTCCGTGGGCGCGCCTAATCCGTAGATACAAGACACGGACGCCACGACTATGACGTCACGTCGCTCACACAACGCACTCGTTGCGGAATGGCGTAATTTATCAATTTCATCATTTATATTGAGTTCTTTTTCTATATAGGTATCCGTTCTAGGAATATAGGCTTCGGGTTGATAATAGTCATAATAGGAAACGAAAAACTCCACCCTATTTTCGGGGAAAAACTCCCTAAACTCGTTACAGAGTTGGGCGGCAAGAGTCTTGTTGTGAGCAATAACCAAAGCAGGGCGTTGAACCTTCTCTATGACGTTTGCCATAGTGAAAGTCTTACCCGAACCCGTAACGCCTAACAAAACTTGGGTGCGAAAACCGTCCTCAATGCCTTGCGCTAAGGATTCTATCGCTTGCGGTTGGTCACCACAAGGTTTATATTCGGAATGTAAAACGAATTTTTTCACTGCTCTCTCCTATAAAACTCCACTTTATATTATAACACAACTATTCTTTAGTGTAAACACCTATTTTTGCATAAAAAAAGAGTAAATTATTTAATTTACCCTTTTTTACTCTATTTCGGGAATTTCCCCCAATTTTCTCAAAACGTTTTGGAAATATTCTGGAATTTCCGTTCTAAAAGTCACGAATTCCCCACTCTTCGGGTGGGTGAACTCAAGCTTTATAGCGTGTAATAGTTGTCCGTCTGCGCACAACACGTCTTTATTTGAGTTATACGCCTTATCCCCCACGACTGGGTGATTTATATATTTGGAATGAACTCTTATCTGATGCGTTCTTCCCGTGTGCAAGAAAAACTTAACCAAAGTGTATTTTCCATATCTTTTAACGACTTTGTAATCAGTCAATGCATCACGTCCGCCCTCGACTACCGCCATTTTCTTTCTATCTGCTCGGCTTCGACCAATAGGGGCGTGGATTTGTCCCTCGTCTAATTTCACGTTACCTTCAAGCAAGGCAATATACGTTCTATGACACGTTCTCTCCGCTAATTGTCGAGATAATGATAGGTGGGCTTCGTCACATTTTGCAACGACCAAAAGTCCCGAAGTGTCTTTATCTAGTCTATGCACGATTCCGGGGCGTATCTCTCCGTTTATACCACTCAAATTTTTGACGTGATACAATAGGGCGTTTACCAAAGTTCCAGACTCACTGCCCCCTGCTGGATGCACGACCATGCCACGCTTTTTATTGACGACCACGATACTCTCGTCCTCGTACACGATATCTATATCGATATTCTCCGGTTCTAAAGAGATTTCCTTGGGTGGCTCTAAAAGGATCTCTACGACGTCGCCTACTCCCAATTTTTCTCCACTTTTTTTAGGTACGCATCCGTTTATCGTTACCTTGCCTTGTTCGATAAGCTTTGCCACTCTTGAGCGGGTAAAATCAACGGCTTCACTCAAAAACAAGTCAAGCCGTTTACCGGAATCAATATATTCGGTTATAAAAACTTCTTTATTATCAGTCATTATTCCTCTATTTTATCCACTTCTTCATTCTCACTCTTCTCGACCACTACGCTCTCGCTCTCAACCTCTTTTTCCGGTTCTTTGAACAAGAACAGTACGTAGATTACGACCAACGCGACGCCTACGCAAAGTGCTACGTCGGCAACGTTGAAGATAGGAAAGTTTATGAAACAAAAATCAAACATGTCTCGAACGGAGCCAAAGGCTATTCTGTCGTACAAGTTACCCAAAGTTCCGCCAAGCATCAACGCTAATCCTATTTTAAATACTTTATTGGTATATTTTTTGCTAAGTCCGAACCAAACCATAACGGCGCTTGCTAAAACGCCTGTTACGATAAAGAACCACTGTTGCCCCTCAAGAATACTCCACGCTGCGCCCGAATTTCTAGTAAAGGTAAAATTGAAAAACCCTTCGATAACGGTAGCGCTCTGATTGGGAAGTCCTACGAGAAGATTTTCGGCAAGTCCTTTGGTCAATAAATCCAAAAATACTACGCCTAAGGTGATAATCAAACTAACTATAAGCATTATTTTCTACCTTCCAACTTGCGTTTAACATCGTTTGGAACGGTGATGGTTACCCCACTAGGAGTGAGCAAGAATATCGTTCCGCTTATTCTGTGTATGCTACCGCTCAAAGCGTAAATAGCGCCCGACAAAAAGTCGAGTATACGTTGAGCAGAAGAATCTCCTACCCCTGCTAAATCCACGACGGAAGGCTCACGTGCTTTGAGAAAATCGATAAGAGTTTGTACGTCGTCAAAACTCTTGGGAGAATACAAAACTACGTTTTGAACCCTTCCTTCCTCTCCTCCTACCAAAGGCAACGTGGAGGTGGGTTGAGGATTGACGTCGGTTTGGGGACGGGAATATTCTCGAGGCTCTGTGTATTGAGGCGCATCATCACGGTACACGGCTCTATCCCTGTACTGTCTATCCTCTCTATACTCGTTTTCACGGTACTCCTCGCGACGTTTATCGTTTTCCCTTGCGTAACGGTCAAAGTTATTTTGTCCGCCACGACGGGAGGACTCGAAATCGTCGTCGCCGTCGTCCATTCCCTTCATCATCCAATCGGTAAATTTTCCCATATCTTCTCCTTAATATACTCGTTTTCCAAACAAGATACTTCCGAGTCTTATCATATTTGCGCCGTGATCCACCGCTCTTTCCCAATCTCCGCTCATACCTGCGGACAAGGTGTGGATATCGGTATTTTTAATATTTGCTTTCTTGACCTCTTCAAAAAGCTGATACAATTCGTCGTAATACCTATCCAACAAAACTTTATCTTCCAAGTTAGGTAATACGCTCATCAGTCCCTCGACCTTTACGTGAGGTAGTTTTGCTATCTCCTCAATGAGTGCAATCGCGTTCTGCGCGCTTTCTCCGCCTTTACTTTCCTCACCCGCCATATTTACCTCAACGAGTACGCTCTGTACCTTGTTGATTTTAGATGCTTGACGTTCGATTTCGTTTGCTAGAGAAAGTCTGTCGCAAGACTGAATGAGTTCTACTTTATTTATAATATACTTGACTTTATTTGTCTGTAACTGACCGATAAAATGCCAAGTTTTACACTCGCTTGCCTCTTCGTATTTACTCAATAATTCTTGTACGCGATTCTCTCCTACGTATTTTATATTGAGTTCGCTCTCGATTTGGTTCATAATACTTGCAGGCACGGTCTTGGTTGCCGCAACTACGCAAACGTCGGGAGCCTTTTTATATACCTTTTCTAAAACCTTGCGAGCATTCTCAAAGTCCATTAGTTCTCTCCGAAAAATTCGTTGTAAATTGCCTTAATAGTTGCCTCGTAGTCTACGCTTTGTACGCCTACTATGATGTTTTTCTCACTGCTTCCTTGGTCTATCATACGTACGTTTACGTTTGCTTTTGCAAGGGCGGTGAAGATTCTAGATGCAGTACCTACTTTTGCATTCATACCATGACCAACGGTTGCAATAAGCGCTAAACCGTGATGAACTACGATAGAATCGGGAGAAACTGCCTCTATGATACGAGCAACGATTTTGTCCTCGCGACCAACCAAATAGGAGGTTGCAAGTACTACGCTCAAGGTGTCGACACCGGAGGGCATATGCTCGAAAGAAATACCGAATTCTTCCAACACGCTCATAATACGACGAGCAAATCCCAACTCGGAGTTCATCATGCTCTTCTCAACCAAGATAACGCTGAAGTCTTTTTTACCTGCGATACCCGTTACCAACTCGTCTGCTTTATGCGCCGGAGAATGAGCAACTATCATCGTTCCTTTGTCCTCAGGGCTAAAGGTGTTTTTAATATTTATAGGTATTCCGCTCAAACGTACGGGGAATATTGCGTCCGGATGCAAAACGCTTGCGCCCATGTAGCTTAACTCACGAAGTTCTTGGTAAGATACCTTCTTAATAATCTTCGGATTATCAATTATTCTAGGATCTGCGGTCATAAATCCGCTAACGTCCGTCCAATTCTCATACAAGTCCGCGGAAACCGCTCTTGCTACGATAGAACCGGAAACGTCCGAACCACCTCTAGAGAAGGTCTTAACTACACCGTTAGGTAAAGTACCGTAAAATCCGGGAATAACTGCGTACGCAACACCTGATAAACGAGCAGATGCTAGTTCGTTAGTTAAAACGTCGTCAAAACTGCCGTCCTCTTTGAAACGAATGATTTCTGCCGCATCTACGAACTCGTAATCCAAGTATTTAGCCATAATTAAAGCGGAAAGATATTCGCCACGGCTTGCAGCGTAGTCAGGTGCCGTTGACTCGTCTATCTCTTTTTGAATAACGTCAAGATAGGATTTTAAGTCAATTTTAACCTTAAGTGCGTCTACTATTTCTTGATATCTTTCACGAATAAATTTGAACGGCTCTGCACAAGTACCGCACTTGCATTTGGTATTATAGCACTCGTAAAGTTTGTCCGTGATCTTAAAGTCCTCTTTATTTCTCTTTCCGGGTGCGCTCAATACGATATAACGTCTGTCTTTTTCTGCCTTTATTATTTCGCTTACTCTACTAATTGCTTTAGAGTCGGACATCGAAGTTCCGCCGAATTTACATACCTTAATAGCCATAATTACTCCTTGATCTTCCTTGTTTCCATATAATATCTTTTTTCATTTGCTTCCCCCATAGAAAAGGCTTTTTTAGGTAATACGCCTTTGTCCAAAACGAAAGCAAACAATTCGTCTTTTTTAATGGTCGGCATCAAAATTCCCATAGAATTTTTATGTGCTCCAACGACCTCTCGAACGGATTTTTCTCCGTGAACGTAATCTACCTCGCCGATTTGGTTGAGCTTTATACCCTCTTCAATCATATTTTGCAAGGTTTTGATAATCTCCGGTGCACTTCCAGACACCTTTATGTTATCTGCGCCAACACACACGAGTTCACGCTCTCCTTCCAACGCGCTTAATTTGTTTTTGAACTCTTCACTAACGTCAAATAACACTCTATGAATGGGTTCAAAGAACAACCCTTTATCATACACGTTTACCAATTCACACAAAGCGTATCTTGCAGGGTGATCCTCCCTTGCTCCTGCCTTTTTAAGATTTTCCCAACAAGTCTTTGCCGTCGCTAAAGAATGGTTACCGTCGCCTACTGCAAACAAGAAAGCAGTGTCACGACCGTATTTTTTCTCTTTTTCCGCTTTGGAATTTAGTATCTCTAACGCCTTGTAAACCTCTTCCTCGTCCGATACGATATATCCTCTAAGGTGTCCGCCACCCATATTGAGTTCGGTGTCGTAGGCTATCTCGTATTCACTGCGTTTTTTGTATAGTGCGTCTAACAATATCCCCTCTCTGTCGTCACACAAAAGCATAACGTGAGGGAGTTCTAAGGGCGCGTTTTCACGAATTTTAACACGAGGGGGGATACGGGATAGAATAGTTCCCTCGGTAGCCTTGACGGGAACGTCGGAAAAAGGAGTCCAATCGTAGGTTTCAAGGTCGATTGCTATCATCAAACCTATTCTCTTCTTTCCCTCGCTCTCGCGCTCTACCAAAATAAAGGAATTGATTTTCTTGCTCAATACGCTACTATCAACGTATTCTTGCATAGTTTTGTTGATATTTTCAATTCGCTCGTCGTCCCCTTTTCCTAAATACGCCTCAGGAAAAGTGATGCGCAAAGTGCTGGGCTTGTCGCCTACGAGTTTTTCAAGCTCTTCCCAATACTTGGGTTCGCTCGTAAACTGATCGCACGCAACTACCGCCCACTCGTAATAATCTTTCTCTGGTAGAAATATTTCAGGTACTTTTACGATATTTTTCATAATTATTTCTTCTTGATAAATTTGGATTTTGCGGGTTGATACAAAATACCGAATGCTTTTTCGATATTGTCTAAAAGTTTTTCAGGCGTCATATAACGTTTGAGTTGAGCGTTCTGCGCAACCGATATAACACCCGTCTCTTCACTAACTACGATAGCCATAACGTCGGACTCTTCCGTGATACCGATAGCCGCGCGATGACGAGTACCCAAGTCTTTGGATAAGGTAATTTCTTGTGACAAAGGCAAGAAACAACCTGCAGCCAAAATGCGGTTACCTTTTACGATAACGGCACCGTCGTGAAGAGGAGATTTTTTATTGAAAATGCTCTCCAAAAGAGGAGTGGATAACAATGCGTTCATCTGCGTACCACTTCCCAAGATATGTTCAGGGATAGAGGTAGGAGCAATAATGATGATACCACCAATGTCGTTCTTTGCCATGTTTTGTACGGCACGAACGATGTCGCGAGCAGCGGCGGAGAGTTCTTCGTCGTTGCTTACGTAACCGTTGATCGCTTGATCACGGAATTTAGAACGGGAGATGCCCGAACAAAAAGCTTTCAAAGTAGACTGGTACACGGAGCAGAAAGCGACTAACACGAATAATACCGCGAAGTCTAAAATGGTTTTAGTTACCAAAAGTTCTCTTCCGCCCAATCTTGCGTACGCTACGTTGGCGGCTACTGATAACACTACCACGCCTAACGCAAGCAAGCCTACTTTCAAACTGTTTTTACGTCTGAAAAAGAGGAAGCACAATACGAGTGCACCGATAAAGACGATTAAGTCGATAAACCAAAAAACGTCGTTTGGCGCAAAGCTGTAATCTTGATTCATTCCCAAATCCTCCGAGAAGAAAAGACTATACTAGTCTATAATAATATATAGTATCAAATTTAGCTAAAAAAGGCAACTTATAAATCTAAATTTTGACAATTTTCTCTGAATTAATCAAATTCTTCAAAGACGTGAGGTCTTTCCTCTCCGCTAAAGCCACTATCCTCTTTTTTAGGCGGATGTTTTTTAGCGTAATTTTTGGAAAGAGATAGAATAACGGCTATCACTATTATTAAAAATCCTGCCCCGATTGCGGGTACAAAGTACCTACTAGTTAGCAGAGAATAGTCCGTATTTTCACGTTTTGCACGTCGCATATAATCTGCAAAACCGCCCTCCCTTAGTCCGTTATATACCAAGGTGTACGCGCCGTCTACCTTTTCTTTTGCGCTATCTCCGTATATCTCATCTATACTCTTTGCGCTATCGTTTGCCGTGCCTAGAACGTTTTCGTGCACTGCAGATTCGTCCATAACATCTGAGACGAACGCCGTCCAATTAAAGGAGGAAAAACTAACGCTCAATATATCCCTATTCATAAAACTTACGTTATCCGAAGATAGCCCTGCGTGCGCGTATCCGAGTTTGCTAATACTTGCGTAAAAAGTTCCTTTATTTGCAGGAGGAGGATTGAGTTTAACCCCCGATTTTCGTGCAATATTTAGGAAATAATCCTCTTGCATCGTCTTTACTTCGTCCGAATACACGTACAAATTATCCCCACCGGCTATAGTGTCGAGATTGACGTATAACAAAATGGAATTTATCTCCTCTCCTTTGAGTTTGGAGATAAAGTGTTCACTGCCACGTAATGCGTATTCTCCTGCTCCAAAAGCAACGAAAGTGAGATTGAACGGCAATATTTTCCCCTCGTCGTGTTCTTTTTTGAACTGCTCGGCTAAAGCAAGCATGATACCTACGCCACTGCCGTTGTCATAAAAGCCCGTGCCCGTTCCAGACTCAAACGTGTTGTCATAATGAGCGCCAATAACTACGGTATCCGCCGTGTCTTTGTTAGTTTTTATCTTGCCAACTACGTTTTGGTCATCTCTCTTTTCTACCACCGTGTTATAGTAATAATTATCACTAACGACGGCGTTATATGTGAACTTTTGAACCTCGTTTTCTATACCCAAATTCTCAAAAAACTCACGGATATATTCGGACGCTTTCACACCTTCCTCGCTTGCCGTTTTGCGATAAGGATGTTTAGTCGTAAAATCCACGGCTAATTCGTACGCGCGACTAGTGTTTTTTGTGTCGTCTGCACTAACTAGGTTGAGTGAAAATGCGAAAATTAGGCTTATTAAGAGTAAAATCACTAATATCTTCTTCATAACAACAACCCCAACACTCTTACAAACTGTACCGTGAGATAGGGAATAAAGGCAAGTTTTATAAACTTGGACTTTATCGTATCTGGTACGTAATGCTTATTGATATAAGCGTACAAAACTATCAAACCTATAGTCGTCACCACTACGTCTATTAAATTGTTGAAAACGTAGAAATATAAATCGCTAAAAAGGTATATAAGTTTTATGCAACCACCTAAAAGCGAAATCAAAACGTAGGTAAAACGAAGATAGGACATAAAACCTTTTTTAGTGAGTTGAACGGGAGGACAGAGCGGTCTTATAAGAGAATAATACAAACTACCTATTATCTCAAAAAACAACACGCTCAACGCGCCCGACAATATATGCACCGTGGGATATAAAAACTCGGGACGAAAATTTACAAGCGCACCCGACAGTGCCGTTTCCATAATGGTTACGTTCACGGAATAAAAGTCGGAAAAGGCAAATGCGACCAATAAAATTGCTCGCATTATCCACACGTTTACTTTGTGTAATTTGTCCTTGTAGACCACGTTAGGTTCTGGTCTTACGAAAAAACTAAAATTTTGCATATTACCTCTCGTTATAATTTAACGCGTACGACACGCCGATAAACAACGCCTCGTCTGCAGTGAGTATTCGTCCGCTCTTAAACTCGTACTCCAAGTCCACCAATCTATCTACTATTGCTTTTAATTTAGCGGGCTTAAATTTATTGGCAAGCGCAAGATTCTTGCCAACTGCGTATTCACTAATACCAAGATAGGTCGAAGCCTCACCTCTTGGCATATTTTTATTCAACAACAAATGCAACATTCGTCTAAACTGAGTAGTGAGCGTGGTAAGCATTCCAAGATTTTTTCCCGAATCGCCTCGTCCCATATCTAAAATGGAGAAGGCTTCAGCAGAATTTCCGTTCGCAACTGCGTTAGATAGAGCGTACACCACGAATTCCATATCTTGACTAACGACCTCGTCCACCGCAGAGTCCTCTATCTTCTTATTATCTAGACAAAAGGCAAATAATTTGTTTAATTCCCCTTGTATTCTAGATAAATCACACGATGTGTAGGTCGCAAGTTTGGAACAAGCTTGAGGGGTTACGTCGTAACCCCGTCTCGTACACTCACGGTCTATATACTCTAATACCGCACCTTTATCAAGTTTAGCG
This sequence comes from Clostridia bacterium, assembly GCA_017407285.1. Classification (GTDB taxonomy): domain Bacteria; phylum Bacillota; class Clostridia; order Christensenellales; family RUG350; genus RGIG2224. The sequence goes on along the minus strand of JAFQWW010000012.1, from coordinate 11,834 downwards.
CAATCCACCACCTCAAAGGCTTTTTTGAATGTGTTGGGTGGCGTAGTGGAATAGGTCAAAACGAGCACGGTATCCGAGTTTTCACTCTCGTCAATCAGTTTCTTTAACTCCCCGTCAGATAGATTAGGCGACCAGTCTTTTATAACGACCACCCTTTTATCCGCCATAAACGGAACTTGGCTCAATTCCCCTAAAACCTCACCTATAGTCATTCCTGATCCGTCGCGAACAGACAAATTGAACTCCGTCATATCCTCGCCTGCTAGTTTTTTGAGTTCTTCTAGCGCGGATTCTTTCAAGTAGGCGTCCTCGCCCACTAGAAGGTATACGGGTTTAATCTCACTATTTAATTTTGCTTTCAATTCAGTTGCGCGCATAATATTACCTCATTATAAACTATTATACCACAAAAATTTATTTGAGTAAAGACCTTATCCTAAATCCCGACTCCGTAACTAGACAACAATATACACGTAAAGCACGTTGCACCAAATAGTAGGGCTACCGCTCTTTTTACTCCCTTACCTAAAAAGATATAATCTGTCAAACACAAACCCAAGGTATAATAAGATATAGTAAACCAAAGTGGAATTTTTATATTGATGGAGGCAAAACTCAACCCTGCTATAAAACTTACCACTCCGTTTATATAATAAATCACGACGGACACGGCGTATAATAAAAACCCTAAAAATGGTAAAATAGCGCATACCACCGCGACCAAAAATAGTATTCCATAAAAAGCGGATAATACGGGTACGACCAAGACGTTAGCAACTAATCCTAGCACGGAAAAATATCCGAAAAAGGACACCGTTAGCGGAAAAACGGCAAGGCTTGCCGATATGGACATCGCGCACACCGACGACAAAGATTTTGGCAAAAACGATAAGAGTTTTGTGAATTTTTGAGTGAGTGCCACGACTCCAAACACACACACGAAAGAGAGTATATATCCGTAGGATAGAACGTTTAGAGGATTTACTAAAATCAAAATCACACCAGACAAACTCATCGCGGATAAGGTGTCGTATCTTTTTCTAGATATCACGGGCGCTGCGGTAAAAACCGCGGACATAACGGAGGCGCGGACCACGCTCGGAGTAAAACCACAGAGAAGGTTAAAGAGTAAAAGAATAGGTAAAATTATTATCAATCTTTTAGACCTTTTCATTCGGATTTTATTTAGTATTGCGTTTAGAAAACTGACTAAAAAGGTAACGTGCAAACCAGATACTGCCAAAACGTGCGCCACGCCACTCACACGATAGTTTCCGTACAAATTTTCTTCTATGCCGTACTTATCTCCCGTAAATAGCGCGTAGGTTACGCCCTTCACCTCGTCGGGCAAATTTTCATCCACGACGGAAGATAGAGAATTTCTCATAATCTGCGCTAAACTAGGCGAATAGGAATAATTCTCCACTTGGTTTGCAGATATTGAAAACTTTACCCTCTTGGACAGATTTTCGTAATGGAATATCTCCTCTCCGCTCTCCTCGTCCTTTTCCAACACGTAATGAGGCGTGATATTAACGCCCGATAACGTCAATATTCCACCCTCTTTAATAAAATCGGTTTCATACCCGTCCGTTAGGGTTAGTTTCCCCTCACCTTTAGGGGGTTTCTCTAAACCGCCTATAACGCTTACGTACACTACGCTATTGTCTACCGACACGTATTCCACGCGAGTTAGGACCAAGTCGCCTGATAAGTTCGGTGTGTAGGTAACCGCATCTAACACTACGCTTGCTGAAGATAACACGGTCAATAAAAATACTGCGATAATAACGAGATATAATACGCTCCGTCTTTTTAATACTATAAACAAAACGAGGGCGCAAGCAAAACCTGCGCCCAAAAGATAGTAAAATATGTCAAACTTATCGTAGATTTCTATGCCTATCCATCCGCCAACGTAACAAAAGGCTAAAAGAATGGCAAAAAATCTAAAGTTGAATAACTTGAATTTTGACTTCATTATCCTTCTTCTCTAGTTTGTAAATTTTTACTCCGTTCTCAACGCTACTACGGGATCTTTTTTAGCCGCGCTTCTCGACGGGATAATACCCGATATTAGGGTGAGTAGCAAACTAATCAAGATAAGTATCAATGCAACGGGTAGAGGCAATATAGCTTTAAGATTACCTATTCCAGTAGCCGCCGCCAAAATAAGATTTATAGGAATACACAAAAGATATGTTACTAATACACCCAACAAGCCTGCAGCAAAACCAATTATTACCGTTTCTGCGTTGAACATAGCGGATACGTTTTTCTTGGACGCGCCTATTGCACGCAAAATACCTATCTCTTTCGTTCTCTCTTGTACCGATATCAAGGTTATAACGCCGATCATTATACTCGACACAACCAAAGATATTGCAACGAAAGCTATCAAAACGTAGGTTATAACGTCTATAATGGTGGTGACGGAGGACAACATCATATCGATATAATCGTTATATTTTATCTCCTTTTCTTCCCCAACCTTCGCATTATATTTCGCTATCTCTGCCTCTACTAAATCCTTACTCTCGAAGGTGGACATATAAAGTTTTACCGAAGTGGGTTCGGAGGTATCCACGTAACCTAAAGTTCTAAGATTGGTTTTATAATCGTTTTCCGAGAAAACCAAGGCTACGTCGTAATAGGAAGATTTTTGCTCGACTGTATAATCCGCCATTTCGACATCAAAAGCGGTCACTAATTCCTCTACGGGTTTAGCACCGTAATTTCGTCTTTGAGTCATAGCGTAATCTTCTCGAATGACGCTAGTTGCAATCTGCACGAATATCGCCTCGAACTCCTCGTCGCTCATTCCTGCCAAATACGCCTCTATTGCAGAGGGTTCGAGGTTGGCGCTCATTGCGATAATGGGAGCTAGAAACTCCGTCTTTTTCTCTCTCGTATTATACACGAAACGCATAGCGGTAAGAGAAGAGTTTAGATCCTCTTCACTCATAATACATTTGATTTTAATATAGGCTTCGGCTTTGTCCTTTTGAGACATTTTCTGCACGTACTCGGAAAATTTCTCCGCTTTTTCCTCTGCCGTTAAATTTTGTCCGCTATCTTTAAACAATAATCCGCTAAATATATCTATATAGGGATTTTCTAACTGTGCAATAAGAGAATTGGATTGTTTGTTGTGCTCTATAACGTAATCGGTCAGTTTATAAGTATAGCAAATACTTCCCGTCAAACTTTTTGCCATAGCGTCCGCTTTAGGTCTGACGATACCTACGACTTTAAGATCTATTCCCTTGGTTTCATACAAAATCTTAAGTCCGGTCTCAGTCAAAGTTTTATCCTCGTACAAACCGGTCTCCGCGTTTTTCTCGTAACGGTCAGGATTCAACACTACCTTAAATTCCATACCGAGAATATCTTCGTAACTCCAAGAATTGACCTTTTTATCAAGTTTTTTACCACTTAGCGCGGCGTTCACTATCTCGTCTATCTCTTCTTCCGATTTTAACCCCAAAGCGTACAAGGTCATGTCGTCTATCTCGTTGCTTTTATCAACTACTAACACTACCTCGTCACGAGATTCCGGCCATCTACCACCCTCGACTATTTGGTCGTACTGAGATAAAATAACTTCGTTGACGGACTCTCCGTTTTTACCGGGCACGAGTTCTTGCCATAAGCCTAACGCATCACTGCTCATACCAAACATTGAAGAGGTTTGGTTCATTCCCTCCATCATAGAGGTACTACCACTGAATTTTAGTAGCATTTCGGCAATAAGCGCTTGTGTATCGGACATTACTATCTTACCGTCCACGTTTTGGGTATAAACGTTCAAATCCAATCCGTATCCGTAGGAATATCCACTCAACGCTTGACTCATCACGCTATCCTCGTCCGCCATTTGCTCTTCTAACCACACCTTGAAAGAATTGAGGTCGTTTTGCTTGGATTCTGCGGAATTAAATGCGTTTACCAAATCAAAAAGGGCGGTTTTTTCATAAACAGCGTCGTTTTCGTGCTCACTCGTACTCTTTGCCGAGTCCATAAAGGCTTGTATCATACCGCCTAAGTCCTGATGTTCTGCTTCTATGGTCAAAGGATAGGCAGATAGAGTTTCTTCTTGAACGTAATTTATGTAAGAGGTCATTCCCTGTGAAACTGCAAATATCAAGGCTATACCGATAATACCGATACTGCCTGCAAAAGCAGTCAAGGTCGTTCTACCTTTTTTGGTAAAAAGGTTCTTCAAAGAAAAAGAAAAAGCGGTTAATAAGGACATAGAAGGACGTTTTTTAAGTTTTTTCTTACCCTTAACGACTACGGATTCCGTGGCTTTCTTTTCTTTATCTAATAAGCGTGCCCGCTCTATCTCTTCCTCACTCATAGGCATAGAATCGGAAATTATTAAACCGTCTTGCATCTTTATAATACGAGTGGAGTAGTGCTCCGCTAAATCGGGGTTATGAGTAACCATAACGACTAGCCTATTCTGGGACACCTTCTTCAAAATATCCATAACTTGAACGCTAGTCTCCGTATCAAGCGCACCCGTCGGCTCGTCGGCTAATATAATGTCGGGATTATTAACTAAAGCACGTGCTATCGCTACCCTCTGCATCTGTCCACCAGAGAGTTGATTGGGCTTTTTATTTATCTCGCTGGATAGTCCTACCTCTATAAGCGCATTTTTTGCTCTCTCTCGTCTCTCCGCTTTAGGAACTCCGGACAAAGCCAAGGCAATTTCTACGTTTTGTAATACGCTTTGGTGGGGAATAAGGTTGTAAGACTGAAAAACGAAACCTATAGAATGATTACGATAGGTGTCCCAATCACGGTCTTTGAAGTCTTTCGTAGACTTTCCGTTTATTATCAAATCGCCCGAAGTGTATTTGTCCAAACCGCCTATTATATTCAATAAAGTGGTCTTACCACAACCAGACGGACCTAGTATGGATACGAATTCACTTTCGCGAAAAGACATACCAACTCCACGAAGGGCGTGAACCGTAGAGTCGCCCATTACGTAATCTTTGGTTATATTCGTAAGTTTTAACATAAAATACTCTCCTAAATTTATCACTTTATTATACAATATAATAACGAAATACCACAATAAAATTATTGTGGTATTATTGATATTTTTTAAAAAATATAAGTTTTTTCGTAAATTTCGACCTATTTTAACACTTTTTCACGTCGAATACTCCTTGAGTACTCTGTTGGAGTCATTCCCGTGTGCTTTTTGAAAAGTCTGGAGAAATATTGCACCGAGGTAAAATTCAATTTGTAGGCAATTTCGGTGAAGGTATATTCTTGTTTACTAATCATTCGTTTTGCCTCTTCAAGTTTTAAGTTCAAGCAATATTGAATAATGCTAACCCCCATCTTTTTCTTGAAAACGCTCTTCATATAGGTTTTACTAAAATACAATTCGTTTGCTATATCGCTAAGCTCAAAATCTTCGTAAAGATTTTTTTGTACGTAGTCTATAATAGCTTTGACAGTCTTATCCGACTGCGCTTCTCTAACGCTTCTATCCTCTGCGCGTCTTTTTGTGGCGTTAGCGTTGTTTCTAACTAAGGAAACTAAGAGTAACTCAAGATTTTGTCTAATAATTTGCTCGCTACCAAACTCCTCCGACACGTTTTCGGGCAATTTTTCACAATAAATCTCGCTCATAACGTCGGGGTATGCTAGAGTCGCTTCCTCTATAATTTTAGATAAAAGTTCTTTCTCGTACGAATCAAGTCTCAAAATCTTCTCTTCAAAAAAGCTCATAGCCTTACTTCTAGAGGAAAAGGATACTATGACGGAGTTTGCAAATTTATTTACCGTTCCTATGTTGTGAAACTCGTTGGGCTTGTGAAAAATGGCTTCGCCTTGACGCAATACGTAGGTCTTATCTTCCGCAATAACGTTAACTTCGCCCGCGTCTATATAGACGAACTCCCAAAAATCGTGGGCTTCGCCGTGAAAATCAAAGTTTTGGGTGTACTTAAAATAGTGCACCGAAAAGATTTGATTCACTGATATAGAATTTTTCATCGTCGTTCCAACGTAATTTATTTGCATTTTGTACCTCAATTCGATTATATATGGAATTTGCATAAAAAGTCAAGATTTTTTCAAGATTTTTTGTGTCCTTTTGTGCAAGAAATTTAAGTAGTGTCCTTTTGTGCAAATTATAGTTCTTTTTGGATAAACCATACCGCGCGATATTTGTTATAATGTATAAAAACAAGGAGGACGATTATGAAATTCGTACCTAATCTCGATAAAAACTTTTTACCTATTGAATTAGCAATCAGAAATTACGAAAAACGCGTGCAAGAGAGCGCACAAAAAAACGAAGTCGTTCTCTGCGTTGAGAGAGAGGACGGTTATAACTATATATACACCTGTCCCGTTTTCTCGGATAACACGGGCCACGACGAGGAAAACTACGGTATCGTGGAGCGTATCGCAAAGGCTATTTTGTGGGTAGTAGGCGGATATAAAATTTATATATCAGGATCTCCCTATATCTACGAAAGACTAAAAGCTGATTATAGCGTGAACGGTGCGAGAGAATTTGATAAAACTCTTATGAGTCGTGTTTACGAGAAGGATTTTGAAGTCGTTTTCGTTGATAAAAAGGATATTCCTCAACCCAAATCTTGTTCGGTATCGGTTGGTGGTCACCTTGACGGATGCAGAATAGGTTTTGACGCAGGCGGATCGGATAGAAAGGTCAGCGCAGTCGTTGACGGAAAGGTCGTGTATAGCGAAGAGGTAGTTTGGCATCCTAAACAAAATAGTGATCCTAAATATCATTACGACGGTATTTTGACCGCTATGAAAACGGCGGCGTCTAAAATGGAAAGGGTAGATGCTATTGGTGTGTCTAGTGCGGGAATATACGTAAATAACCGCATCATGATTGCTTCCCTTTTCGTGCGCGTACCCGACGACGTATTTGAAAAAGAAGTTAAAAATATGTATATAGACGTTGCTAAAAACTTTGGCGACGTTCCCCTAACCGTTGCTAACGACGGAGACGTAACCGCACTTGCAGGCGCAATAGATTTAGAGGATAACTGCGTGCTTGGTATTGCTATGGGTACGTCGGAGGCGGTAGGATATATCAACTCCTCCGGTGGCATCAACGGTTGGCTCAGTGAACTTGCTTTCGTTCCCGTAGATTTTAATAAATCCGCTATGGTGGACGAATGGAGTGGAGATTACGGTTGTGGCGTAAAATATTTCTCCCAAGACGGAGTTATTAAACTTGCCGAACTCGGTGGTCACGTATTCAAAGAGGGCGCAACCCCTGCGGAAAAACTTAAAGAAATCCAATCTTTAATGCAAAACGAGTCCCCTCTCGCTTACAAAATTTACGAAGATATCGGTATTTATCTTGGATACACCCTCCCCTTTTACGCAAGATTTTACGATATTAAACACGTCTTGCTTTTAGGTCGCGTTACTAGCGGACTTGGTGGAGATATTATTATTAAAAAGGCAAAAGAGGTATTGCAATCCGAATTCCCCGAATACAAAGACTTTGATCTTGGTATGCCGGACGAAAAGAGCAGAAGGGTTGGTCAAAGTATCGCCGCTGCATCTTTACCTAAAATTATTAAGGAGTAATTATTATGAAATTAAACAACAAAAACGCTTCACTTTTTATACCTGATAACGCAGACGAGAGCCTTGCTCTCTCCCGTACTACTACTCTTGCAATTTCCGCACACCAAGACGATATCGAGCTTATGGCTTTTCAAGGAGTTTTGGATTGTTTTGGAAAGTCTGATAAATGGTTCACGGGCGTAGTTACTGCAGACGGTGCAGGTAGCCCTAGAAACGGATTGTACGCAAACTACACGGACGAAGAGATGAAGTCCGTTCGTATTCGCGAGCAACAAAAAGCGGCTTTCGTGGGAGATTATTCCGCGCAATTCCAACTTGGATACACCTCTAGCCAAATCAAGGATAAAAATAATCAAACTATAGTGGACGAATACGTAAAAATCTTGCTTGCAACTAAGCCTGAAATCGTATTTACCCACAACCTTGCAGACAAACACGACACCCACATGGGCGTAGTTACCAAGGTTATAGAGGCTATAAGAAAATTAGACAAGTCTGATCGTCCTAAAAAACTTTACGGTGGTGAAGTTTGGCGTGATTTGGACTGGGTTATGGATGATGAGAAAGTCGTTTTCGACACTAGCGAACATCCTAATATTGCAAACGGCGTTATGAGCGTTTTCGATTCCCAAATTTGCGGAGGAAAACGTTACGACCTTGCTGCATCCGGCAGACGAGTTGCTAACGCAACCTACTTTGCTAGTCATGGTTGCGACACGGCTACTGGACTTAACTATTGTATCGATATGACTCCTTTGATTGAGGACGATTCACTCGATATGATAGATTTTATCTTAGGATTTATCGACCGTTTCCGTTCAGACGTTGTAAACAGAATAAATAAAGTTCATTAATCAAGAGGGAGAGAAATGGAACTAAGGAAAATCAAACAGATTACGTCCGCCTTCGTATTAAAAGGCGAAACCGTAAACGCTATGCGCTACGGTAACGGTCATATTCACGAAACTTACGTCGTAACTACTATGACGAAAACTACTAGCAAACGCTATATTCTTCAACACATTAACAACTTCGTTTTCAAAGACGTTGAAAAATTGATGGATAATATCGTTGCGGTAACCACCTATCTTTTGAAAGAAACCAAAAATCGTGGTGGCAACGTAGAAAAAGAGTGCTTGCGCTTAGTACCCACCAAAGACGGTGCGTATTACATAAAACACGAGGGTGGATATTATCGTATGTTCTATTTTATAGAAGGTGCTACCACCTACTCCGTCGTAGAAAAACCCGAACACTTTTACGAGTCCGCAGTGGCTTTTGCTTCTTTCCAGAAGTCTTTGTCCACCTTTGACGCTACCACTTTGTTTGAATCTATAGAAGGTTTTCACAATACGAGAAAACGCTATAACGATTTTCTCGCATCTTTAGAACTCGACAAATTGAACCGCGCTAAAGATATACCTGATGAGATTGCTTTTATAAAGGCTCGCGAAAAGTACGTGGATAAAATAGTAGATATGCTAAAGTCGGGAGAAATTCCCACTCGCGTTACTCATAACGATACCAAACTAAACAACGTTATGATAGACGATTTGACCGAAAAAGCGGCGGCGGTAATAGACCTTGATACCCTTATGCCCGGATCTCTCTTGTATGATTTTGGCGATGCTATAAGATTTGGGTGCAACCCCACCAGTGAGGACGAGAAAAAGCTCGACAAAGTCGTATTCAATATCGACCTATTCGAAACTTATGCAAAAGGATACCTTTCCGTCCTTCACGACACCATAACTGATATTGAAAGACAAAACCTCGCATTCAGCGCCATTCTTATGACTCTTGAGTGTGGTATCCGTTTCGTAACGGATTATTTAGATGGCGACGTTTACTTCACGACTCATTACGAAGGACAAAACCTCGCCCGTGCTCATACGCAATTTAAGCTCGTTACCGATATGGAGGCTTTATTTGATCGTATGAACGATATCATTAGCCGAATCTGATGGGTTTTCCCTCTATAAACCCGTCTTATTCTCTCCCCCAAAGCCGACGTTTTACGTCGGCTTTATTTTTTTTGCAAATAATTTAGTAAAAAACAAGGTTTATTATAGAGAATAAAAAAATCCCCCGAAAAATTCGGGGGAAAATTACAGATTACTTTATTTTATCTCAATAGTGTAGGTGTACTCGTCCGTTTTGCCTTTGTCTAGCGCGGTAATGCCGTTTTTGTCCTTAAGCTCACGAGAGTTACCTATAAGTTCGGGTGTTCCCGTCCAAGGTTCAATGCAGATAAAGGGAGAGTTGTCGTCGTGCCACAGTGCTAGATACTTAAATCCTTCGTAGGTCATAGTGACTGAGCGTCTAGTTTTGTTGCTTTTCAAGGTAACCTTAGTGGACATATCCTCTAAAAATACGGTGGGAACGAATATTTCCTGACCAGTTAGGGGTAATATCGTGTCGCAAATCAAGCTAAACGGCTCTTTTTTGCCCGTTATAAGTCCGTCGGCAGTTAATTCGTAACCAATAGGTTTTGCTTCCTCTTCAAACTCGAAATAGTATTGTGCGAAATTTCCACCTTTTGCAAGAGGAACGTTAAATCCGGGATGAGCGCCAAGGGAATAATACATAGTCTTATCGTCGCGGTTTTCCACAATGTAGTCAACCGTTATCAAGCTATCAGTCAAGGTGTATCTAACCTTAAAGGAAAACTTGAAAGGATAACTTTTCAAACTCTCCTCGCTGTCCGTCAACTCGAATACGGCTCTGTCTTGCGTAGCCTCGATAACCTTAAAATTTCCGCCATACGACAAACCGTGCATACCTAATTCGTATTTCACGCCGTCTATCGTGTAGTATCCGTCGCAAAGTCTGCCGACTATAGGAAAAAGGTTAGGAGCAGTGCCTTCCCAGTACTCTCCTCCGCCTTGCCACATATATTCCGTGCCGTCACCTGTCTTTACACTCTTTATCTCGGCTCTGAATTCTTCTATAGAAACAGTCAATTTATCGTTTTTTAGAATGACCATAATGCACCTCACGCCACTATTTATCGATTAATTATACACCTAAATCAATACAATTGCAATTAAAATTTGACAATACTTAAAAGCAGTGTTATAATATATTAGTTAACGCACGAAAGATAAAAAATCTTTTAATACGTATTATATCTTGGAGAATTATGAAGAGAAAAATATTTGCTCTTATCTTAATAATATGCGTACTCACGACGATGTTTGGTTGCAATCCTAACAACGGCGATCAAGGTCCTCACGTGCATAAAGTTACGTCAGCTTTTTATAGTGACGCTACCCACCATTGGAACGAATGTTCTTGCGGTAATTATCGTGAAAATATCCGTGAGCATACCTTTGGCGAGGAAATTTATGATGCAACCCGTCACGAATACGTGACGACTTGTACCGTTTGTAATGCAAAAACCTACGTCAACGATCACGACTTGGACACCGAATATACTTGGGACGAAACTCATCACTGGATAGCGTGTTCTTCTTGTGACGTTAAACTATACTACAACGAGCACGTTTTGAGTGAGGAAGAAATCATCCCCGGCACGAACCAAACGGTTAGATATTGTCAAAACTGTCCTTACGTAGTTTATGGTATTGCTCATACCTATCTACCCGACTACGAAATGGATGAAAATTACCATTGGCATCTTTGTGAAAAATGCGGAGAGCCCGGTCCAAAATATCTACACACCCCCGGTAACAAGGTTAAGGGTGAAGAACCTTGTAGTTGGTACTATCAGTGCGTATTGTGTAATTATAATATGAGCATGATCTACGAACACGACTGGGATTATGAAAACGGCTCGTTCGACGTAGAAACGCTTAAGACTGTATACCACTGTAAGGGTGAAGGTTGTACTGCAACCATGGCGGTAGACGGTTTGCAAAACGTTCCAGTAGCCGACGAAACCGTAATTGATTTCGTTCCGCCCGATCTAAAACCTGAAGACGTCGTTGCTGATAGCCAATACTATGGTTATAAGATATACATGACGAGAAACTTGGACGGCAAACTTATTATCCGTAATAGAGTTAAGAAATACTATAATAGTAACGTTCAGTACGGTAAAGTGGATATAATAAACGACGAATTCTTAAAGCCTAGTAATAGCAAAGACTTCAAATATATCGGTCCTCTCCTACCCAAAGACGTTTACGAAGCGCCCTATACCTTTAAGGTTGATATGACGCCCGCACTCACTATAGGTACTGCGGTATTCAACTCGGACGACTTTG
>JAFQWW010000011.1 GCA_017407285.1 Clostridia bacterium | reverse complement strand
GTTGGTCAAACTCCCGTAAAATCCTTGGGTGTAACCGATCAACATAGTCAGGTTCAATTATACACTGAAGGACCTTTCGACAAAGTTACCACCTTTATCGGTGTAGATAATTATAGAGCAGAAGTTAGCATTCCTGACGGATACAAAGATATCCCTGCAGTAAACTTCTTGTGCGGACATACGATGAACGAACTCATTACCGCAGAGAGAAAGGCTACGGAGTATGCTTTGCAGAAAGCGAAGAGAATGAATAGAACTATTATGCTTCCCGAAGTTAACGCTTTCACTATGGGACAATTATTGATGTTCTTCATGATTGAAACGGCTTACGCTGGTGCTATGCTTGGCATAGATACCTTCAATCAACCCGGCGTTGAGGAAGGAAAGAATGCGACTTACGCTTTACTAGGTAGACCTGGTTACGGAGAGAAGAGAGAAGAATTGGCGTCAATACCCAAAAAATCTTCGGATTATATCATCTAAAAATTAGCGCGGGTATATCCCGCGCTTTTTCACTTATGGAGAAAAATTTTAAGCGACTAACAGTGGATGCTCGCGACGAGATCCTACCTATATTATACGAGGCAAATTACGGAAGGTGTGAATACACTTTCGGTACTTTTTTGATGTATTCTGAAATTGGAGATTACAAGTATAAAATCGAGGACGGAGTATTGTTCGTAAAAGGGCGTGGGCGCGACGGAGATTTTTTTTACGCTCCGATTACAAGAAAGGTAGAAAAGTTCACGTCAAGTGTAAAATTCCTTATCCGTGAGTACAACGCTCGTGGGGAAAAACTAAAATTATTTTCCGTGCCTAGTGATAGAGTTGAGTATTTACCTAAAGATAATTGTACTATTCGAGCAGGACACGCAGATTACGTTTACGATATAGTTGCTTTTTCGGAGTTGAGGGGTAAAAAGTATCACGGCAAAAGAAATCATATCTCAGGTTTTGAGCGCGAAATAGGGGAATATTCCTTCGATAAAATAAGTTCTAGTAATATAGGTCAAGTCGTAGAATTTTTTGAGAAATTTAGAGAGCGTGAGAGTAAGGATAGCGAAATGTTCAAAATTGAGCTTGAGGCTACGGCAACCTTACTCAAAAATATAGATAAAACGGATTTTGAAGGATATTTCTTGTCCACTCACGGTCAAGTGATAGGATTTACCGTGGGCGAGATTGTGGGCGATATGCTTGTCGTACACGTAGAAAAATGTGATAAGAGCGTAAGAGGTGTATATGAAAAAATTGCGAATTGTTTCGTTAGAGAAATGATTGCAAAATATCCTCAATTAAAACTTGTAAATCGCGAGGACGATGCAGGGGACGAGGGCTTAAAAAAGGCAAAATTATCCTATAATCCCCTTTATATGGCAGAAAAGATGCATTTTACTTATCACGTTCACGACTCCGTTTGACGTGCGCATCGTGGCGAGCAAGATACTCTTTGTACGCATTTGCGTTTGAAGATTTAGTCGGAGTTACGTGATTCTCTTGAGGCTTTTTGGGTGAGTTCGAGTTGTTGAGTATCGTAGGTAAAAGTTGCAAAAAGTTTGAAAAAGAGTTTTTTGTATCATTTTTTTGCGTAGTTTGTGATTGAGTTTTGGGAAAAGCTCCAAATTTATCGAATTTCATAAAAAAATACCTCACAAATTAGTTAAATCAATTGCTAAATTTGTTATAATAATATATAATTATGTAGAATGTGGGTAAATATTCTCATAACTAAAAGCGAGACATTCAAGGAGAAATCTCAATGAGTAAAAAGATTCTTTTGGTATTAGTAGTTTTGCTTTCCGTCGTATTCGTATTTACGGCTTGTGAAAACTACAACGTAGAACCTCTTGCAGATGGTAAACTTTACGTATCTAGCAAGGTAGAGGGCAACGGTGGATTGGCTGTTAAACAGGGCAATTACCTTTATTTCGTAAACGGCGTATCCGGTAACACCGCAGATAACACCTTTGGTAATGTAGTTAAAGGTGCTATTATGCGCTACACTTTAGACGCTAACGGTGCTATCGTTAAAGATTCTTTAGTAACCGTAGTTCCTAAAGCAGTGTACAATACGTCTAACACCTCCGGTTTCTACGTATACGGTGAATGGATATATTACGTAACTCCCTCCACCTCTACTAACAGTGAGGGCGAACTTTTAACCAAATACATTGATTTCAATCGTACCAAGGTTGACGGAACGAGCACGGAAAATATTTGTACGGTAGACGGTAACGATACCGAATTTGCTTTCTCTTCCACCGCACTTTTGTACGTTGCTGATACTACTTTGTATTCCGTGAGTTACGAAACTAAACAGGTAGTAACTATTGCTGAAGAAGTTACCAGTTATAAGATTGCAAGAGGAACTGATTACGATCCTAGCGCTAATGTGAAAGACGCTGACGAATACGTAGTTTATGCAAAAGCATCTGACGATATCTCGGATTACAACAACGAAGTATGGGTAGCAAGCTTTGACAATTCTTTCAATGAAAAGTTGATTGGTAAGACTTCTTACGCTAGCGAACCTTCCTATAACGAGATATTCAAAGTAGTTTTGCTCTCTTACGATAACGGCGTTATTTTCTATAACAAGTACGTATCTGAAAACGGTTCTAACGTAAATAAGGGTATCTTCTCTTACGATTTGAATGCATATCTTGCATCCGCTACTCCCAAGTTTGAAAAAGCAAAAGAGATTGAGTGGACGAGCTTGAGTTTGTACACTGGCGTATATGCAACGGACAAAGCAGACGAGATTATCGTTGCAGATTCAGCTAAAATGTGCACCTTGAAAGCAGGCGAGGCAGCAAAGGTTGTATTTGAAGGCGTAAATAACGTAATCGCTGTTAAAGACGGATATATGTATTACGACAATAGTTCATCTGCTAGAATCTACAAGTACAAACTTGACGGTACGGAGAATGCAGTAGAGGTTACGACTAGCGTTCCCGATACCTCTTGGGTGGGTGCCGAGATGATTGGTGATTATATCTATTACGTAAACGGCGAATACGATTACTTGTATAGAATAAGTCTCAAATTAGACAAAGATGCTGACGGATACGACGTAATGCTTGGTAAATACAACGCAGAAGACCAAGAGTTGGTTGACGCAGCGGAAGAAGCAAACGAATAAGTAAAACGTAAAAATTAAGCCATTCCTTTTGGAATGGCTTTTTTATTGTCTTACGCTTTTAGAGTATTCGCTTGGCGTCATATTCGTATGCTTTTTGAATACGTAATAAAAATAGGACGGATCACTAAAACTTAATAAGTCGGAGATTTTAGAGAACAAATCACGTGATACGGTTTGTTCTCTTATTATTTTTTTAGCAGTTTCAATTTTGAGCTCTATAAAGTATTTATTGATTGATTTTCCCGTAACCTCGTGAAATTTTGTGCATAGATAGGTTTTCCCATAATTAAACTTTGCACAAATATCTTCTATCGTTAGTTTTTCCGTAATATTTTCTTGCATAAATTTTACGATAGAGTTAATTAGATCGTCTTTGTAATCAGTTTCTTTGAATCTTGAAACGTGTAATTCGGGAAGGGTAAAATCACGACAGAGCAAGATAAACAATTGTTCAAGATAAAGTTTTATCATTTGCATAGCGCCGTGTGGGGGATTGTTGCGCTCGGTAAGAGAGTGGGCGTAAGGATTGCTTTTAGATAAATCAAAAACGGCGTTTGCTTCTGTCAGTATTTTTTTGACAATATATCTTTGCTCCGAAGTTAAATGAAGTTTGTTCTTTTCTAAAAAAGGAATATTTTTAGGTGTAGCAACGAAAGAAAGAACGCATACGTTAGGCGCAGAATCTCCGTTGCTTTTTAATTGGTGATTGGCGTTGGGTTTGTGAAAGAGAATATCGCCTTGGTTTAATACGATTTCCTCTCCTTCGCACACGCTCACGGCAGAGCCTTTATCCACGTAGTGAAACTCCCAAAAATCGTGTGATTCAGGGGGATAGATAAAAGACTTTGACAACTCGAAATAATGTATCGTAACGAGTTTTGTAATGGTTATAACGGACGGTACTCCGTACTTAGTGTATTGCATATTCGTAGTATAACACAGTGTTATTTAATAATCAAGCAAACTGAACGATTTCGTAGTTTTTGCGAAAAAATTTCGATTGAAAAAATTCACAAACGGAGTTACAATTTAGAAAAAACAAGGAGTATAGATATGGAAAGGTGCAAAGAAATTGCAAAGCAAGTTCGCATTGACAGTATAAAAATGACCAATTCCGCTCATAGCGGTCACGTTGGTAGTATGTTGTCTATGGCGGAGATTATAGCGGTGTTATACGAAAAGATACTACGCGTAGATCCCAAAAATCCCGATTGGGAAGATAGAGATAGATTTATATTGAGTAAAGGTCATGCAGCAGCTGCGGTTTACTCCGTTTTAGCACAAAAAGGCTTTATACCTCAAGATTGGTTAAAGAGATATTATTGTGACGACGGAAAATTGATGGGACATATTAGCCATAAAGTTCCGGGTGTTGAGTTTTCGACAGGTTCTCTCGGTCACGGTTTGCCCGTTGCAGTAGGCATGGCTATAGCAGCGCGATATGCCGGTTCAAATAGAAGAATTTTCTGCTTAGCAAGTGACGGAGACATGAACGAAGGCTCTACTTGGGAGGCTATTATGTTTGCATCTCAAGAGCATTTAGATAACTTGGTTTTAATCGTAGACTATAATAAAATTCAAGCGCTTGGTTTTTCCAAAGATATAGAAGACCTCACGCCTTTAGGCGAGAGGATGGAATTATTCGGTTGGTCTGCAAGACGTGTGAATGGTCACGACGTTGAGGCGTTGAACGACGCTTTGAAACAAGTACCTTTTGCAAAAGGAAAACCAAGTATCCTTATTTGTGATACCGTAAAATGCAAAGGAATTGATTATATGGAAAACACGGTAGAATCGCACTATAGATTCGTACCTGACGAAAAACTTGAAGAAGTAATAGCCAAAATCGGAGGTTAGTATGAGAGCGGTATTTAATAAAACTTTGTTAGAAATTGCAAAAAAGGATAAAAGAATACATATGGTGCTTGCGGACATTGGTTTTGGCGAAATAGAACCTTTTCGCGACACCTTTCCAGAGAGATATTATAACGTAGGCGTAGCCGAACAAAATATGACTGGAGTTGCATGTGGTATTGCTATGGAAGGAAATATTGCGGTAACTTATAGTATTGCAAATTTTCCAACCCTTAGATGCTTAGAGCAGATTAGAAACGACGTTTGTTATCACGATGCAAACGTCAAGATCGTAATCATAGGCGGTGGCGTATCGTACGGTGCACTTGGTATGTCGCATCACTCCACTGAAGATTTAGCGATAATGCGTGCATTACCTAATATAGTAATAGAAGTTCCTTGCGACAATAACGAAGCAATAGGTGCAACGTACGCTATGATAGAACATAACGGACCTTTTTATTATCGTTGTGGATATAAAGGAGAAAAAGATATTCATAGTGGTCCAGTTGATTTCAAGATTGGAAAGGCTATTACGGTAAGAGAGGGTAGTGATATCACTCTAATGTTTTGTGGTCCTATTGGCAGTGAGGTTGTAGAAGCTGCCGATATGTTGGAAAAAGAGGGCGTAAGTTGTAGAATCGTATCCATGCATACCATAAAACCTATAGATAAAGATGCTATAGTAGACGCCGCTAAAAAAACTGGGGGTATTATAACTGTTGAGGAGCACAACTTGATGGGCGGATTAGGTGGTGCAGTTAGTGAAGTAATTTGTGATACGGGCGCGTATCCTAAGGTATTCAAAAGATTGGCTTTACCTGACGTCAACGTATGTAAAATTGGCGGTCAAAAATGGATAAGAGATCAGTACGGATTGCAAGCGAGAGGAATTGCCGATAGTATTCGTGAAGCGTTAGGTAAGAGGAAATAGTTATGCTTTTAAAAGACAAAATAGCGGTAATAACGGGTGGAGCAGGAGGTATTGGCTTGTCTGCCACTAAAATTTTTACAAAAAACGGCGCATCGGTCATAATCCTTGATTTTGACGAGAAAGCAGGAGTAAAGGTTGAACAAGAACTGACTCGCGAGGGTTTTACCGTCAAGTTTATTAAAACCGATATATCGGACGAAAAAGCGGTAAAAAAGGCGTTTGAGATTATAGCAAACGAATTTGGTAGAATAGACGTTTTGTACAACAACGCATCCGTATTTTTGGGCGGTGGCAGGGACAATAAAATGTCCGATTTGTCCTCCGAGATTTGGGATAGAGTTTTGCATATCAATCTTTACGGAACCTATCACTGTACGAAATACGCAATACCTTTGTTAAGACTATCAGGAGGTGGTTCGATTATCAACACCTCTTCCTCTGCCGGTCAAATTGGTATTCCCGAATGTGATGCGTACACTGCAACGAAAGGTGCGGTTACGGCACTAACGCGTTCCCTTGCCGTAGAATACGGACCGGAGAATATAAGAACGAATTGTATCGCGCCCGCTGCAATTTTAACCGAAATGGTTAAAGAATCTAACTTGAACGATCCTCGTTTTGACGAAAAAGCCTTTTTGGAAAAGGGAACGCCGTTACGCCGTTGGGGATTGCCCGAAGATATAGCAAACGTTGCTATGTTTTTAGCGAGTGACCTTGCGAGTTATTTGAACGGAACGATTATTGTTGCAGACGGTGGTATTACCGTTGCGTAAGGAGAGATAATGAAAGCGGTTATAATAGAAAAAATTGGTGAAATTACCTATCGCGAAGTAAAAGACAGTGACGTATATATGCCGACAGATGAAGAGGATATTGAACACGGCACGGAAATGTATTCTCTAAGCGTGGATCGTGAGCCAGGGGAAGGTGAGATAGCGGTTGAGTCTGTCTTAGGCGCAATATGTACGCACGAGGTAAGTTTGTTTAAGGGTGATTTAACTCATCCTAGATATCCTATGGTACCAGGACACGAGGCGGTACATAGAGTGCTTGCGGTTGGTAAAGGGGTTACACATCTAAAACCAGGAGATTATTGTGCGTGTTGTTGGTACATGGGACAGTGGTCAAGGCGTTTAGTCGGTCCTGCAGAATTTGCTTATAAGCTTCCCGACGATATAGACGATCCAGCAAATTGGGTTATAGAACCTGCCGCATCTATAGTAAACGCCGTGTCATATATGGACTTGAAGCCTGCAAGACGAATGTTGCTGATTGGTGCAGGATTCATGGGATTACTCATGGTTCAACTTTTGAAAGGGTATCCTTTTTCTGAGTTCGTCGTATGCGACGTCAAGGAAAGTAGTAGGGTGCTAGCAAAAAAATGCGGTGCTCAAGTTGTGTGTACGCCAGATGAGGTTGAGGGAGAATTCGAGTATGTTATTGAGTGTAGTGGCACACAAGGTGGACTTGATCTTGCCGTAAAATCTTGTAAAAAAGCAGGGGATATATATCTGTTTGGTTGGCATAGATTTGATCGAACTATAGACTTTAAAACCCAACACTTGAAAGGAAATAGGCTAATCCACACCTCGCCTGCGATAGACGATGGACGAGAGTATTCTAGATATTGGCCTATGACTATAAAACTGTTTGAGCGCAAAATATTTGATTTATCTTTGCTAATATCCCACAAATACAAAGCAGAAGATATAGCACGAGCATTTCAAGATTCTGTCAAAAGAGAGGAAGGATTTGTTAAAAGTGTTATATATCTGGAGGATTTTCATAATACTAAGCATTAAAATCCATTCACGTACAAAAAACGGACGAATAAGGGCGTCACTCTTAGGGATTTTAATTGAATATTTTATAAAACTCGACTTGGAAAAGTCGAGTTTTCTTCTGTCCACGTAAAACAGATTGAATTAAAGTTAATTTTGTGTTATAATAAAGTCATCGATAAACAAGAATTTGACGGAGCTATAGAGATGAGCAAAATTTTCAAAGTTAGAAGATTCCAGAATAGTGATGCAAACGAAGTGTCAGCGTTAATCATTAAGACACTCAGAACAACGAATATTAAGGACTATTCGGAAGAATACATTGAAAATGATGTTAAAATGTTCAGTCCAGAAGGTGTAATC
>JAFQWW010000001.1 GCA_017407285.1 Clostridia bacterium | reverse complement strand
GTAGGAAAAAGAGGGGAGAGTGTCGAATAATATAATAGAAGTAAAAGACAAAAGGAGGCTCATATGCGTATTGAAATTATCGGTAGAGATTACAGCGTAGCCGAAAGGTTGAACGAAGTCGTTACTAGAAAGTTGTCAAAATTCGACAAGTTTTTCGACGACAAGGCGTTGGCGAAAGTTATCTGTCGAAAAGAAAGTGGAGACAGATTGACTATGGAAGTTACGATTACGTTTGGCGGACGTATGGTCCGCTCCGAGTACACTAGTGACAATATGTACGACAACGTAGACGTTATCATTCCCAAAATAGAAAGACAGATTGAAAAACATCGCGCCAAACTTGCAAAAAAACTTCGTCCCGATGCATTTGCTCAATACGACGAGCCTGAAGAGATAATAGCAGACGTCAAGGCTCGTAAGCCCGTTAGGGAAAAGAATTTTGAACTTATTCCAATGGACGTTGACGAAGCGACCTTACAACTCGAACTCTTGGATCACGATTTCTTCGTATTTTTGAATGCGGATAACGGCAAAGTTAACGTGGTATATAAAAGAGGGGACGGAAACGTAGGACTTATTAATCCCAACTATTAAAACTTGATTATTTAGACAAAAACGAGAGGAAGTATTCTACTTCCTCTCATTTTATATAATACTCGTTTAGCAATTCATAAATGGTAAAAACTTATCGTAGAGTAATAAAAGAGGTGTTTTTATGCTTTACGTGTTGTTTGCAAGTTTTTTAACTGGAGTTGGTGGGGCTAGTTTGGGGGGTGTGTTGGGCGTACTGCTTGGCGCAAAAGAGAGAGTGAGACGGGCGTTGTATGCTCTAACTGCAGGCATAATGCTATCTATCGTTTGCTTTGAATTAGTCCCAGAATCACTTGAGACGCTAAACGTTTTATTCTTTTCTATAGTTGCAATTTCTGGTGGAATATTAATTTTTGTTTTAGAAAAGGTTACGGGTAAATTCGTAAAAGACGGTAGAAAATCTTTTTCAGTAGCACTTGCTATTGCTTTACACAATTTTCCTGAAGGGATGATAATAGGATCGGGCTTTGCTATACAGAAGGCGTTGTCTGTGTCTTTGTTGGTTGCTCTCCACGATATCCCAGAGGGGATAGCAGCATCCTTGCCTTACGTCAATAAAAGCAAATTCAAGGGTATATTAGCAGGATTCTTGTCTGGGATTCCTACCGTTTTAGGTGCGGTGCTAGGTTATCTTTTTTCGGGCTTTTCCGATATATCTTGTGCTATCACGTTAGCTTTTTCTGCGGGTGCTATGCTATACGTCGTATTTTCTCAAATTATTCCTTGCTCAATAGACTTGAAACGTAACGATTTTAGTGGTATAATAGTTATAATAGGAATAATAATTGGACTTGTATTTATAAGTTTAGTTTAGGAGTAGATATGCAAACGGTTATAAAAAAGGGTGATAAAGAGGCTATATCCTGTGCTGCACGTATTATAAAAGAGGGTGGCATCGTAGCTTTCCCTACCGAAACTGTATACGGACTTGGCGCAGATGCTCGCGACGAGAGTGCCGTAAAAGCAGTTTTTGAGGCAAAGGGAAGACCGCAGGACAACCCTTTGATTTGTCACGTTTCTTGTTATGAGGAGTTGTTGCAGATTGCTTACGACGATACGGGAATTGCAAAAAAACTTATCGACGCCTTTTCGCCGGGACCTTTGTCGTTGGTATTGAGAAAAAAGGACGTCGTCCCAGATTCCGTGTCTGCAGGACTTAAAACCGTTGCCGTACGCATACCTGATCATCCCGTTGCACTGTCTTTGATACGAGAGAGCGGTTGTCCGATAGCCGCGCCAAGCGCAAACACGTCGGGTAGACCTAGTCCAACGAATGCTGAAACCGTGTACGAAGATATGCAAGGTAAAATACCAATGATTTTGGACGGCGGAGCGTGTC
>JAFQWW010000010.1 GCA_017407285.1 Clostridia bacterium | reverse complement strand
CATCTACAAGCTGAGAATAAAGTGATGAGCCATTGTCAAAAACGGGGGCAAGTGTATATTTGTTGTTCTTTTTTAAGAATCCCCAATTCCCACCGTGTCTATCAAAGTTGCCAATTAATGCGTCTACAACGTAAATATCCCAAAACATACTTATCGTTTCTTGAACGTTTGTAAGTTTTACATTATCTCGAAGCATTTGCATTATATCTTGATAAGAATATTGATAGGTTTCCTTATCTTGTTCAAGAGAACTTTCGCCAACATCGTTAAAGGGAACGAATTGCGTTTCGCCGTTAATAAAATTTTTGCACGCCACAACTTGCTCGCCATTGTATAATCCAAGATAGGTGTCTTGCGTTTCAAAGCCAAGCAACTCAAAAATATGCGAGCCGACGTACTCAGAGATGTGATTAAGACGTTTTACGCCAAAATTTGTTTGCTTTTGAAATTTAATCATATATTCAAAGCCGTCAACATTTACGCCAAATTTACGTTCTGTTCCACCATAATATGTGTTGGTTTTTTCGTATTTTGAAAAGTCTATCATATAATCTCCTCAATAAATCAATAGGGTTATGTTTCTATTTTGACACAATAACTATAACACATATTGAAAGTAATGTCAAGCAATTATGACGTCTGTATCAATAGAATTATAGATTTATTTTGATACGCTTTGTTGTTTTCGGCTTAAAATATTTGTGCATAGAAAAAGAACTTGGAGCTTAATTCCAAGTTCTACATTGTTGATTCACCCGAAATAGTGTATTCCTATTGATTTTAATTTATTTTTCAAAATCCCTATGAAATGCACCGTTTCGAGCGGTTTTTTCTATAACAAATTTTTAAGTTCATTGACGTCGTGCGCTATGATAGTTGCGCCGGCTTTTTTAAGGTCGGGTTCGTCACGAAATCCCCAAGTAACCGTGATACAAGGCACTTCAGCACGCTTTGCAGTTTCTATATCTACCTCGCTATCTCCAATATAGACGGTGTCGTCAAGGCTTGCGCCAAGGTCTTTTATGATTTTCCACACGCAGTCTGGGGCAGGTTTTCTTGCTATATCGGGACGATTGCCAAGGGTAAGGTCGAATAGCCCTTCAAAAAATTTCTCACACAACGGTTTAACCGCCGTATCGTCTTTGTTTGATGCAACCGCTAAAAGGTAGCCCTCTTTTTTGAGAGTTTTCAAGAGGTCGACGATACCCTCGTAGGGCGCAGTGTTGTCCGCTTTGTGCGCAGAGTAATGCTCGACAAACGTTTTATGCACCATATCCACAACCTCTGTGGGGGAATTGTCGGGACAGGATCTAATCATCAAGTTTCTTATACCGTTTCCAACGAATGCGCGGACTTCTTTTAGAGTGCGTACGGGCAAGTTGTTTTGAGAAAGAGCGTAATTTACGCTATTGTACAAATCTTCAAGCGTTTCCAAAATAGTTCCGTCAAGATCGAATATTGCAAGTTTATATTTCATATCACACCTCGAAAAAATCATAACAAAACGCAAGGTAATTGTCAAACGAAAGGGATACAAAGACAAAAAAGTCTTTTTCTTTGACTACGGTTGCACAATATGCGTAAAAGTGCTACAATATAAAACGGTGATTAAAATGATAAATATCGTACTTGTAGAACCTGAAATACCCCAAAACACGGGGAATATATCGAGAACGTGTGCGTGCACGGGTGCGGCGTTGCATCTTGTTCGTCCGTTTGGATTTGAGTTATCTGATAGGACGCTGAAGAGAGCGGGGCTAGACTATTGGGATAAACTCACGGTGTATTACTACGATTCTCTTCAAGAGTTTTTGGATAAGCACAAAGAGGACAAACTATATTTGTGCACGACCAAAGCAAAACAATCCTACGTAGACGTATCTTTCCCCGACGGTTGTTATCTTTTGTTTGGAAAGGAAACGAAAGGTTTACCCGAGGAATTGATATATTCTCGCTACGACGACGCTATACGTATCCCGATGCGAGGGGAGTTGAGATCCTTGAATTTGTCTAATTCCGTGGCAATAGTTTTGTACGAGGCGTTACGTCAACACGATTTTTATGGGTTTGATACCCACATAGAGGAATAATATGGAAAAAACGAGAGAAAAATTCGGTTCCCGTTTGGGATTTATTTTAATATCGGCAGGTTGCGCCATTGGTCTTGGTAACGTATGGAGATTTCCCTACATTGTAGGTCAATACGGTGGCGCGGCGTTTATACTTTTGTATCTACTTTTCTTGGTAATATTCGGTCTACCTATCATGACTATGGAGTTTTCGGTAGGTCGTGCAAGCCAGAGAAGTATTGCAACGAGTTTCAAAACTCTTGAGCCTAAAGGCACGAAATGGCACCATTTCGGTTGGGTTGGAATATGCGGAAATTACCTTTTGATGATGTTCTACACCACGGTTGCGGGTTGGATGATAGCCTATTTCGTTAAAACCTTGGGCGGAGAGTTCGTGGGACTAACCCAAGTAGGCATATCCCAAGCCTATGACGCTTTTACTCAAAACGCAGTAGAGCAGGTCTTATATATGGTGATAGCCACCCTTTTAGGTTTCGGCGTGTGCGCGCTTGGACTAAAGGGCGGTGTTGAGAAAATAACCAAGGTTATGATGTTGCTTTTGCTCGCAATTATCGCCATACTTGCCGTTCACTCTATTACCTTGCCGGGTGCAGGAGAGGGACTTGCTTATTATTTGATTCCCGACTTTTCCAAAATGGTGGAAAACGGATTGGGTTCTGCTATTTTCGCAGCCCTTGGTCAAGCCTTCTTTACCTTGTCTATAGGTATAGGCTCAATGGCGGTGTTTGGAAGTTATATAAAGAGAGATAGAGCCTTGTTCGGAGAGTCCGTGTCTATTGCTATACTTGACACGAGCGTAGCTTTCGTGGCAGGACTAATCATTATTCCCGCATGTTTTTCCTTCGGTATCAATCCCAATGCAGGACCAAGACTTATATTTGAAACCCTACCCAACGTATTCAATCACATGAGCGGTGGGCAAATATGGGGTAGTTTGTTCTTCCTCTTTATGATTTTTGCCGCCTTATCTACCGTAGTTGCCGTGTTTGAAAACCTCATATCCATGGGTATGGATAAATGGGGTTGGTCAAGAAAGAAAGCCGTACTCATAAATCTTGGACTTATGTTGGTGTTGGCGTTGCCTTGTTGTTTGGGCACGAACTTGTTGTCAGGTATTCAACCCTTGGGCGCAGGTTCTACCATAATGGATTTGGAGGACTTTATCATCTCCAACAACCTTTTGCCCTTAGGTTCTCTAGTATACGTACTATTTTGTACCTCAAATAAATACGGTTGGGGTTGGAACAATTTCCTATTGGAAGCAAACGCAGGAAAGGGACTTAAAATTCCCGACAAAATTAGAATCTACGCAAAATACGTTATGCCCGTAGTCATCATAGTACTTTGGGCGTACGGATACGTAGAAAAGTTCTTCTTATAATAAAGAAAAAAGGCTTCGAAAGAAGCCTTTTGTTTTAGTAAGATTTTGATATTTTATTTGCAGTTTCCTTAACGAGGTCAGTGTAACCTAGTATTTTTTCAAATCTTCCGGTAGGCGCGGACAAACTGATTGCACCGATAGGATTGTCGTTTACGTCGAGCAAAGGGGAGGCTACGCAACAAATACCTATCTCGTGCTCCTCTTTGTCTAAGGCAAAACCGTTTAGTCTAACCTCTTTTAGTTCTTCAAGTAAGGTTTGATAATCCGTAATGGTAGTGTTGGTGTATTTTACTATATTCGTTCTACTCCATATCCCTTCCACTTCAGACAAAGGAAGATGAGCGAGGATAGATTTTCCCACTCCCGTGCAGTACATAGGGTTCTTGAGCCCAACGAAAGACGCCGTTCTAACCAAACTGCTACCCCCTTCTTCTTTATATAGATAGACTACCTCGTCACCAAGTTTTGTGACTAAATGCACCGTTTCTCCCGTTTTGTGCGCGAGTTCGTCAAGCAAGGGGCGAGCCGAAGAGAGGATATTCGTGCTATCCGCCACTCTGCTACCAAGTTGGAACATTTTAAGGGTAAGTTTATATTTTTTATCCGTATCACATTTGGTGCAATATCCGTGAGTTAAAATAGTGGAGAGAAGTCTAGACGCCGTAGCCTTGGCAAGTCCAGTGTTGGCGCAAACCTCGGTCAAAGACAACCCACTAGGATTTTCGGATAAAAGTTCTATTATTTGAAAAATTCTATCTGCAGACTGAACGGCAGAAACTCTAACCTTTTCCATTTTTCACCTCAGGAATGTCGATTGTTGAACTATTTTTAATCAATCAAACCTAATAAATAATCAGATGAAATATCAAAACGTTTACAAATATTGTATACGTGCTCGATGCTTGGTAAGATTTCTCCTCTTTCCCATCTAGACACGGTGGAATTATTGACACCCAAAAGTTCGCCTAGTTGGGTGGTTGTAAGATTGTTTTCTAATCTCAATTCTTTTAATCTTTCACAAAAAGTTTTCATCATAACAATATTATATGCGAAAACGCATACAACTTGTGGCTTTGTGCGAAAACGCAGAAATGCTAAATTGATTTAAAAAAATTCAAATAATTCTTGACAACACACTCTTTGCGTAGTAGAATAAGAGCAGAAATTCCACAAAATGGAATTAGTTCCACAATGCGGAATAAAAAGGTGAGGTATTAAAATGAAAGTTGTTACTTTTGGTGAGCTTATGCTCAGACTCAACCCCGAAGGGTATTTGAGATTCGTTCAAGCCGACAAATTTGGCGTGAGCTTTGGTGGTGGAGAAGCCAACGTTTCCGTTTCTTTAGCAAATTATGGAATAGATGCTAGTTTCGTTTCCAAAATTCCTGCTCACGAGATCGGTCAATCTGCCGTAAATTCTCTTCGTCGTTACGGCGTAGACACGAAAGATATCGTTCGTGGTGGAGAAAGATTGGGTATTTATTATCTTGAAAAGGGAGCAAGCCAAAGACCTAGCAAGGTTATATACGACAGAGCGTACTCCGCTATTGCGCTAGCAAAAAGAGAAGATTTTGATTGGGAGAAGATTTTCGAGGGCGCAAATTGGTTCCATTGGACGGGTATTACGCCGGCGCTTGGTGGAGAACTTCCTGAAATTTGTTTGGACGCTTGTAAAACGGCTAAAAAAATGGGCTTGACTATAAGTTGCGACCTAAATTACCGCAAAAAGCTTTGGACGAGAGAAAAAGCAAGAGAGGTTATGAGTGAACTCTGCAAATACGTAGACGTTTGTATCTCCAACGAAGAGGATGCTAAAGACGTTTTCGGTATCGTTGCCGACGGCAGTGATATAGACGGTGGAAAACTTAACCGTGACGGTTACGTATCCGTTGCAAAGAAATTGACTGATGCTTTTGGATTTAAGAAGGTGGCAATTACCTTAAGAGAGAGTAAGTCCGCAAACGACAACGATTGGTCCGCTATGTTATACGCAGACGGCGAGGCGTTCTTTAGCAAAAAGTATTCTATGCACATAGTTGATAGAGTAGGTGGTGGAGATAGCTTTGGCGGAGGATTGATTTACTCCCTTTTATCCGACTACACCGATAAAGAGGCTATTGAGTTTGCGGTTGCTGCAAGTTGCTTAAAGCACTCCGTGGAAGAGGATTACAATATGGTATCCGTAGCCGAGGTAAAAGCGCTAGCAGGCGGAAACGCATCAGGCAGAGTACAAAGATAGAAAAACATGCGGTTAGCATAGGTTCTTCACGGAGAACACTCTAACCGCAAAAATTTATAAAAATTGCACTTTAAAGCGGAGAAAAATCAGATTCCACAAGGAGTCTGATTTTTCTTTTGATAAAATTTTTTGATTAGAATTGCGTTATTAAATAAAATTAACGTATTTTTATTATTCTTGTTTGGACTTTAAGTGATAGTACATACAAGGTCTGCCACCTGTTTCGTAATTTAATTCTCCTACCACTTTTCCGCTTTCTTCTAAAAAGCTCATATATCTACGAATAGTG
>JAFQWW010000009.1 GCA_017407285.1 Clostridia bacterium | reverse complement strand
TCCAACTCCTCTCCGCTCGTCTTATACGCCAAAAATAGTCCGCCGACTTTCACGAAAGGCAAGCAATACTCAAGCAAAGTAGGTAGACTTGCCACGGCGCGCGCCGTTACTACGTCGAAACGCTCGCGAAACTTTGCGTCTTGTCCCATTTCTTCCGCCCGTCCTTGAATAGCTCGTGCGTTATTGATCCCAAGTTTTTCTATAGCGGAGTTCAAAAAATCCACCTTTTTACCCGTGGAGTCCACGAGGGTAAAACTAGAGTCCTCACAATAAACGGATAGGGGAATGGACGGAAAACCACCTCCCGAACCTATATCGCACACCTTGGAGTTTTTAGGAATAAATCTCGCGCCGAACAAACTATCCGTAAAATGTTTTTTCACGGCGTCCTCTTCGCTCGTGATACGAGTGAGGTTGGTGTGGGCGTTAAACTCCACCAAAAAATGAAAAAAGTCAACGAGGGTGTTTATCTTTTTATCCTCGATCTGAATCTCTGATTTTATTAAATTGTCTTTAAGTAAATTAAACATATTATATATATTATAAAACATATTATAAAATTTTGCACTAATTTTAACGATAGAATTGCAAAAAAATATGCGATATGGTAAACTATTTTTATCAAATGGAGAAAACCGTATGGAATTTAGTGAAGTTTTAGAAAAAAGATATAGTTGTAGAGCCTTTTCGGACAAACCTATTGCACGTGAAGATTTAGTAAGCGTAATGAAGGCAGGGACCTTAGCCCCCTCTGCGTGCAATACCCAACCTTGGCATTTTATTTGCGTGGACGACGAGGAGAAAATCGCACGCATAGCGAAATGCACCCAAAAAGGTGGACTAGGCTTTATAAATCGTTTTACTCCTCAAGCCAAGGCATTTATAGTAATAGTCAAAGAAAAACCTTCCTTTTCCGAGAAAGTCGCTAAAGTTATGTCGTCAAGAGATTATTCTCCCTACGATATAGGCTTAGCTGGCGCGAACATGGTATTGAAAGCGACTGATTTAGGTATTGGTAGTTGTATTCTCGGTTGGTATGACGAGGACAAGGTCAAAGAAGAATTAAATATCGAAAAAAGCAAATCGGTTGACCTTATAATAGCCTTGGGCTACCCCGAATCTCTTGATGCACCCACGAGAAAACGCAAAGATTTCGACACCGTTCACTCTTTCAATTCTTACGGAGAAAAATAATGAAGATAGAAAACCTATCGGTTAGTTTTGAGGACAAAGTAATATTCAAAGATTTCTCTTGCGAGTTCGAAAAAAACAAAGTTACGGCAATAATGGGCAATTCGGGCGTAGGAAAAACCACCTTGCTCAACGCTATTGCAAAACTTGTACCTTTCAACGGACAAATTTTGGGTGTTGACGGCGTGAGTTATATGTTCCAAGAACCAAGGCTCGTGGATATTAGCTCGGTTTACGACAATCTATCTTTAGTTCTACCAGACGACGAGAAAAACAAGCACGAAAAGATATTGGACCTTGTGAAAAAGGTCGAACTAGAGAATGAGTTGGACACCTTTTGCGGAGAATTGAGCGGTGGAATGAAGAGTAGGGTAGCGCTCGCGCGTGCCTTTTTGCGAGATAAAGAGGTGCTATTGATGGACGAGCCTATGAGGTCGCTCGATATAGGTTTGCGTAAAAGATTGTGGGACCTTTTGAAAAAACTCTTGATGGACAAACCTAAAACTACCTTGCTCGTTACCCACGACGTGGACGAGGCTATATATCTAGCGGATAGAATAGTCGTTTTGTCCTCTTCGCCTTGTCAAATTGCTTTGTCTTGCGCAGTGACTTCTCATAGCGCAAGCGAATTGAAGGCTTTAGTCTTGGAGAAACTCGTAAAATAAGATAAAAACGCTTGCGAAAGTGGGCGTTGACTGATATAATTATCAAATAACGTTTATTGACTTAATTATTTGGAGATAGATATGAAAGCAAACGAACTCAGAAAAAAGTATCTTGATTTTTTTAAGGCGCAAGGACACGCAGTTATTCCTTCTGCATCCTTAATTCCCGAAAACGATCCTACCGTTTTATTCACGACGGCAGGTATGCACCCCCTAGTTCCCTATCTTTTGGGCGCAAAACACCCCGCAGGCACCCGTCTTACCGACGTTCAAAAGTGCGTTAGAACGGGCGACATCGACGAGGTAGGCGACGCTTCGCACCTAACCTTCTTCGAGATGCTTGGAAACTGGTCGTTAGGTGATTATTTCAAAAAGGAAGCCATTACTTGGAGTTATACTTTCTTGACCAAAGAATTGGGTATCCCCGTGGAAAAACTCGCAGTTAGCGTATTCGCAGGCGACGAGGATTGTCCTCGTGACGACGAGTCCGCAGATATCTGGGCAGAGTGCGGAATACCTAGAGATAGAATCTTCTTCTTGCCTAAGAAAAACAACTGGTGGGGACCTGCCGGCATCACCGGACCTTGCGGACCTGACACCGAAATGTTTATAGACAACGGCAAAGATCCTTGCGGACCGGATTGTTCTCCTGCGTGCGACTGCGGTAAATACTTGGAAATTTGGAACGACGTATTTATGCAGTACAACAAAAACCAAGAGGGCAAATTCGAGCCTCTAGCGCAGAGAAACGTTGATACTGGTATGGGCTTGGAGCGTACTATTTGTATTTTGCAAGGCAAAAAGAGCGTGTACGAAACTGATATCTTTATGCCTGCTATCAACCTCTTGGAAAGTTTGTCCGGTAAGAGCTACACCGAGTCCGAAGAGGTTACCAAGGCTATGAGAATAGTTGCCGACCACGTTAGAACGAGCGTATTTATCTTGGGCGACGATAGAGGCGTTACTCCTTCCAACGTAGACCAAGGTTACGTATTGCGTAGACTTATCCGCCGTGCCGTTAGATTTGGTATGAAACTCGGTCTTCCCGACACCGCTATGGCATCTTTGGCAAAACTTTATATAGAGCAGTACCGTGACGTTTACGACGAACTTGCAAGAAACGAAGAAAAGGTATTGAAAGAACTCAAACTCGAAGAAGAACGTTTCTCCAGAACCTTGGAGCAAGGACTCAAAGAGTTTGAAAAGGTATCCTTCTTTATCCAAAAAGCAGGTGGTAACGCTATAAACGGTAAAACCGCTTTCCGTTTGTACGACACCTTCGGTTTCCCCGTTGAAATCACTACCGAACTCGCTGCAGAGCGTGGAATGACCGTAGATATCGATGCTTACAAGAAAGCATTCGCAGAGCATCAACAAAAATCCCAAGCAGGAGCGGAGCAAAAGTTTAAGGGTGGCTTAGCAGATCACTCCGAACAAACTGCAAAACTCCACACCGCAACCCACTTGTTGCACGCAGCGCTCCGCAAAGTGTTGGGCGAGGAGGTTGCTCAACGCGGTAGCAATATAACGGCAGAAAGACTCCGTTTCGACTTCTCTTTCTCTAGACCTATGACTAAAGAAGAGATAGCAGAGGTAGAAAAACTCGTAAACGAAGCAATAGCGCGTAAAATAGACGTAGTTTGCGAAGAATCTACCGTAGAGAAAGCAAAGTCTGAAGGCGCTATCGGTCTATTTGAAAGCAAATACGGCGACGTAGTCAAGGTATACACCATAGGCGACGTTTCCAAAGAAATCTGCGGAGGACCTCACGCAAACAACACTGGAGATTTGGTATCGTTCAAAATCACCAAAGAACAGTCTTCGAGTAGTGGGGTGAGACGAATTAAGGCTATCATCTCCGAGTAAAACGCATTATTTGCGTCGCATTACTTCGTCGAATTTCAAAAGCCAACCAAGTTACGTACGTTTTAGTACGCGCCTTGGTTGGCTTTTTCATTCTTCTCGTACTGCTCGCAAATAATGCGTTTTACGAGGGTATAGTACGCGCCCCTTTGGGAGCCTTTCTCTTTTTCGTCTATCTCGCAAATAATGCGTTTTACGAGAAAACACCCTTTTTCATTCTTCTCGTACTGCTTGGCATAATGCGTTTTACGAGGGTATAGTACGCGCCCCTTTGGGAGCCTTTCTCTTTTTCGTCTCTCTCGCAAATAATGCGTTTTACGATAAAACACCCGATATACGTCGTAATACTTCGTCGTGTATCACCTTTTATCAAGTCACGTACAAAAAGTACGCTCCTTACACTAAAAATTTCAATAAAAAACCAAATGAAAGCGTTTCGCGGGGGGGATCGGGGGGACACAATCGCAAGTGTCCCACCC
>JAFQWW010000008.1 GCA_017407285.1 Clostridia bacterium | reverse complement strand
TGTCATAAAATCCGTAAGGTTGTTTATTGCGTCAGCAACTACTGCAACACTACCGGATAAAAGTCCAATTATAAACTTTGCTATGAATAATAAGATATTTGCAATTATTCCAAGAATGCCTGCAACAGTTCCGTATGATGCGCGGACGGTAGGGTTGGACGTGTCTTGGTAATTTTTTATAAATAATTTTTTAAATAGTTTACCCATATTGCACCTCGCAAATATTTTAGCACAAAAATTATGATTTGAAAAGGGGATAAACGAAAAATAAAATAATTATAATTTCTACCATATTTTTAGACGGATTTACAACCAAGTATTACGAAAATACTTGTTTTATATAATAATATTGAGCTTAGTTTGGCTTAAAATTATAAGTGGAGAAAATTTTGTTTACGTCTTTACAAATATTATTACTTATGTTAAAATATATAAGATATGGAAACGCTATTTGACACTTTTACAACTGAATTAGCGCCTTTAGCAGAGAGAATGAGGCCTACTAAACTTGAAGAGTTCGTAGGACAAAGTCACGTGGTTGGTCAAGGTACGCTTTTGCGCCGTGCAGTTATTGCAGATAGACTAGGCAGTTGTATTTTTTACGGTCCTCCGGGAACGGGTAAAACTACTCTTGCTAACATTATTGCAAAAAGCACGAATTCTGCTTTCGTTAAATTGAACGCAGTGTCTAGTGGTGTGTCTGATGCTAAAGCAGTTATTGACGAGGCAAAGCGTAGACTAGAGGTTTCTGGTAAAAAAACCTACCTTTTACTGGACGAGTGTCATAGGTGGAATAAGGCTCAATCCGATAGCGTTTTAGCTGCAATCGAGCAGGGATATATCATTTTTATTGGATCTACCACGGAGAATCCTTTTGCATCAATGACTAGGGCAATCGTATCTAGATGTAGGGTGTTTGAGTTCAAACCGCTTAGTATCGACGACGTTTTGTCGGGACTAAAACGTGCAATTATAGACTCCGAAAAAGGACTTGGTAGATATAGAGTAGAGATTGACGACGAGGCGTTGTATCACATAGCTTTTATTAGTTCGGGCGATATGAGAACGGCTCTAAACGCTTTGGAACTTGCGGTACTAACTACCGATCCCGATTCGGACGGTATTATTAAAATTGACGTCAAAATAGCAGAGCAATCTATACAAAAGAAGTCCATGGGCGTGAACGAGAGTTTGTTTTACGATATGCTTAGTGCTTTTTGTAAGTCCTTAAGAGGAAGTGATCCAGATGCCGCACTGTTTTGGGCAAGTAGACTTATAGAGAGTGGATGTGATCCTATGGTAGTTGCGAGACGTTTAGTCGTGCATAGCGCAGAAGACGTCGGCATGGCCGATCCTAACGCTTTAAATATATCAACGTCCGCGATGTATGCTTTGGAAAAAATAGGAATGCCTGAGGGAATGATTCCTTTGACTGAAGCTATTATATACGTTTGTGAAGCCGAAAAATCTAACGCAGTGGTTTTGGCGATGGACGGGGCGAAAGATGCGGTTAAAAGAGTTAAAGACGATACCGTTCCAGTTGCACTTCGAGTAAAGGCGTACAAGGATA
This sequence comes from Clostridia bacterium, assembly GCA_017407285.1. Lineage (GTDB taxonomy): Bacteria > Bacillota > Clostridia > Christensenellales > RUG350 > RGIG2224. The sequence goes on along the minus strand of JAFQWW010000008.1, from coordinate 3,758 downwards.
AAGAGGCAGAAAAGGGCGAATATTTGTATCCTCATAATTTTGGAGGTTACGTAAAACAACAATATTTGCCTGATGAATTAAAAGACGAGGAGTTTTACGTGCCTAGTAATAATGGGCTAGAAAAAGGGTACGTTAAACGTAAAAAAAGGTTTCAATAGCTTTGCTATTAAATAAAAAACAATTTTTTGGAGGATAAAAATATGGAATTGAAAGGTTCAAGAACGGAAAAAAATCTCGAAATAGCTTTTGCTGGCGAGTCTCAAGCAAGAAATAAGTACAACTATTTTGCTTCCGTTGCTAAAAAAGCAGGATACGAGCAAGTAGCTGCTATTTTTGAAGCAACTGCAAACAACGAGAAAGAACACGCTAAACTTTGGGCAAAAGAGTTGGGAATGATAGGCGACACTAAAGCAAACTTGAAGGCTGCAGCAGAAGGCGAGAACTACGAATGGACTTCTATGTATAAAGAGTTTGCAGAGGTTGCACGCGAGGAAGGTTTTACTGCAATTGCAGCTAGAATGGAAGGCGTAGCAAAGGTAGAGAAAACGCACGAAGAAAGATACCTTGCTCTTTTGAATAACATTGAAACTGGTAAGATTTTTGCTCGTGGCGAAGAAGTTACTTGGGAATGTAGAAACTGTGGACACAAACACGTTGGTGCTAACGCTCCTGAAATTTGTCCCGTATGCGCTCATCCTAAGGCATATTTCGAACTCGAAGCTAAAAATTGGTAATTAAGAGTATAAAAAAAGACGGATTAAAAAATCCGTCTTTTTTTTGTGTAATTATTTTACGTACCACATTTCAAGATAGGTGGTTACCATCTTTTTCATTTCTTCAAAAATGATTCCTTGACGATAACGTGCGGTAAAGTATGCGATGTTTATTTTATCTCCAGTACGACATTTTTCGGTTAAATAACCCTCTTCGATGAGCTTGTCGATAATTTCAGGTCCTGCAACCTTAGATGCATTTTTAACCATATCGTAGAAAAGAGGTTTAGAGGTGTCGCGCTCAAGAGCGGTCCAAATATTTACCTTGCATACACCGTCCGAGAAAAGTTGACTAACTTGGTCGTTAGTAACGCTAGAGGTACCGTGAAGAACTATAGTGCTACCGATAACTTGTTTGATTTCTCTTGCAAGATCTCCGTGATATTTAAGTTCTTTTCCAGTTGCTCTATGCTCCGTTCCAAGGTTTGCAACTATCATATCTACGCCCGTTTCGTCGATATAGCGTTTTGCGTTTTCCGGAGTGGTGAGAGCGTTATGTTCCGTACCTGTTGCATCGACTATTTCGTCGCATGCGCCTTCGATTAAAATTTTACCTTTCATTTTCTTTACGAAATTTGCGGTATATTCAATATTTTTCTCGAAAGGAAGGGCGGATGCGTCGTACATAATAGAGGAATAGTCGGACAAATCACTATTGATTAGTTCAATATCGTCGTCGAATTGAACGTGGTCAAGGTGTATCAAAACGTCTACGTCTTCGTATTTTGCGCCTTTTCCTGCAAGTGCGTGAATATCACCCTTGAAAAGTTCGAGTCCGGTTTTCCAATCGTTTGCATTAGAGTAATTGATTGCTTGTTGACGATGTGAATAATTAACGGTGATAGCAATACTTATGGGTACACGTTCACCGATTTTTTTGCCGTATTCGCTACAAGCTTCTAAAATAGCTTCCGTAGTGGTTTGGTTTTCAGAGCACAAACAGGGGATAACCCAACCTTTTTTTGCACAATTTTCGTAAATTTTCTTTACTTCTTCAAATTTAGTTATAATCATAATATACCTCTTTAGTTGTCAATATCTACGATTTCATATCCAAGGTAGGTCTGGAAAGCTTCTTCCAAGACGTATTTCATATGTCCTACGCCTACCGTCGTGTGATGTTTGAATCCACCTTTTGCGAGTTTCAAAAGCTTGTCTTGAAGATTGGGGATTTCGCATACGCCACCACAACCAAAGAAAGCCTCTTCTATAGGTTCACCTGTGAATTTTGCTTCGCTTGCGTAAACTTTAAGAATACCGTTTTCCGTGAAGCAGTTAGAAATAGTCGTATCAAAAGCAGCGATTCTACCTTCGTTGCTTCCCCAACCGCTACCGGGATCGCCTTTAGCGAACATTTTGTGTTCGGTAACGGTTCCTTTGCCTGCCATTAAGCTTTGAGCAACGGGACCACAGTGGAAGAGGATAACTTTATTTTCATCGTCTCCGTAGTTGTTGTTCCAATCCAAGCAAGCGGTGGGTTTGCCGGATGCGAGATTCATAGCGCGCATGGTGATAGCGGAGCACAAGTCGATTTCACAAGAGCATACGATTCCACGGTCGTTGAGTTCGGAGATAAGAACGCAAGGACAAACTCTCAAGATAGTTTCCATTTCGTTCCAACAACGTAAGGTGATGGCATCCAAATGATACTCTTCGATATACTCGTCGATTACGACGGAGATTTTAGCAAGAGTCAACTTGTTGGTTTCGGGAACTTTGCTAAAGTCAGTGTATGCTTCAAGCGCCTTTACTTTTTTGAGAACGATAGGATCGTCGTTAGTCTTTGCGTTAACCTTGAATACGAGTTCGGACAAGTCGAAACTTTCTACGTTGATGCCGTAACGCTGTAAGGTAACTTCGTCAAATCTAACAGTTTTGAATGCCGTAGTACGAGCACCGATGCAACCGAGATTGAAACGCTTCATTCCCTTTACTACTCTACAAATTGCTGCGAAATCGTCAAGATTTTGACGGAAAGCAGGGGATAAGGGGTGAACGACGTGGGGTTTCATAACGGTAAAAGGAATTTTATACTGATAGAAAACGTCCGTTACGGAGAATTTTCCGCAGTAAGCGTCACGACGGTGTTGGAAATCCATTTTTCCGATTTCGTCTGGATAAGCTTGCATTAAGATAGGTACTCCTGCATCTTGCAAAGCCGTGATAGCACCGTTTTCGTCTATAAAGATAGGCATACAGAGAATAACTCCGTCGTACTCTCCCTCGTGGGATTTGAGCCAATCGTGATAGAGTCTGCCTTCGTCACGAGTTTCAACCGCACCGTAACGAGTTGCGTTTTTGTCCATAACCAAGACTTCGTGTCCTGCGTCTTGAACTGCTTTGATCATATCGTCTCTTGCGCCGGCGATAAGTTCTGCGGGCATAAATCCGCGATTACCAAAATATAATGCAAATTTCATTTTAATACGTCTCCTTTATCGTTTTATATAGATTTCTGTATTTTTTATATACTTTATTATATTTTTCTTGAGCCACTACGTTAGGTACAAATTCTTGATTGTAGCGAACGAATATATCCCTTGCTTCTTTCAAATCTTTACACGCGCCCATAGCGACGGATTGTAACATAGCCACACCGCAAAGACCGCCTTCGGAAGAGCGAAGAGTCTTGAGGGTTAGGTTGGTTACGTTAGATTTAATTTGTAGCCAAGGTTTGGAATTTGCTCCGCCACCTGTTGCAACTGCGTTCGTAATGTCTATACCAAATTCTTTTACCGTTTCAAGATTTAATCTCATCTCGTACGACGTGCCTTCTAATAGGGCAAGATGAAGGTCTATATCCGTGGTAGTTAGAGTGAGTCCTATAATAGCACCTTTTGCGTTAGGATCTTGATAGGGCGTTGCCGCTCCTGCAAAATAAGGAAGGGCGAGAAGGCCTGTAGGCTCGGTCGGGATTTCACTCTCTGCGTATTCAAAGAAGTTCTTTTTATCTCCGCTATATCCGTGTATAATTCCCTTTCTGTA
>JAFQWW010000007.1 GCA_017407285.1 Clostridia bacterium | reverse complement strand
TGTATTCCATACGGTAAACGTCAATGGTGTTATTCTCGCTACTGCTTAGGAATACGAGTTTGTCGTTTACGCTAACGTGATTAGTTCTACGAGTGTAAAGCGAAGGCGTTTTTCTTGCGCCCGTTAAGAAACTATATGCTTGTACGGATTTGGAGGATAGGGCAGGGTAGAGCATGTACAAATAATCTCCGTCCGTTGCAAGTTGGGTACAAAAAGCCGTGCTTCCGTCTGAAGACTCAAGGGTAATTTTTTTGATATAGATATTAGTTCCGTCGGGTTGAGCAATATGCTCGTTTTGTAAAAATTCACCAGTCGTTGTGTCAAATGCGTATATATTTTGCTCGTTGCTAATGCTAACGGTATCCTCAAAATAAACCACCTTGTTCCAAATGGTAAAGGCGCTAGTGTTGGAAAAATATTCCGGAGTAAAGGAATTCAAGAGGGTTATTGCATCTAAATTCGTTAAGTCGTATAATTCGAGATTTGCTCCGTTTTTAACGTATAGAGTAGCGTTGTCGATAGTGAAGTTTTCTACAGTCTGGGGTAGAGCGAATGTCGTCACTTTTTCCTTCGTTGCAAGATTGTAAACCGTCAAAACGGCTTGGTTTCTCAACAATAGGAAAGCGTGACCGTTATAAAGCTCAAATTTTACGGGCATAACGCCACCCGTGTTTATAGAAGTCTTAATCTTTCCGCCTTCGTATACGTTTAATAAGTAATCAACGGTAGAATCTTCGTTGGTGATTCTATCGATTACTGCGAGATTTTCATCGAAATCGGCCATTAAAAGGCTATTGAATTCGATATACTCGTCGGCAACGGGAAGTACCCTTTCGAGTTGAGGAGCGGAGCTTTCAGCGAAAGCCAATGGGCATACTGCAAGCGTTAGTAAAAGCGCTACTCCTATTAAAATAGAAAAAATAGTACGTCTCATAGTTTCTCCTTTATTTATTCCAATTGACTTCGCCTGCGGTGTTTATGACACCCCATTTCCCGTCGATTTTTACTCTTGCCGTGCCGTCCGTAAACGCCGTAGCCGCATCGTATGCATAATTTATGACGAGATTGCCGGTTTTATCGATATAACCGCATTTTCCGTCTAACGTGACGCTTGCAAGTCCTTCTGAAAAGCTCATGGCACATTCGTATTTAGGTTCAATTACCACTTGGTTCTTTTCGTTGATGTAACCAAACTCACCTTGGTTTTCAAAACACGCTAATCCCTCGTGGAAATAAAAAACTTCGTCGTAGGTGGCAGGAATGATTTCTCTATTGTTGAGATCTTTGAATCCCCATTTTCCGTTTTTAGTAAATTTTACCCATTCTTCGGGCTTTCCGGGTTCACGCGTCTTTTTGTCACTCTGCTCCTTCTTTGGTTGTTCCGCCTTCATCTCTTCCGTTTTCTTTTCGTCAAGAGGACGGAAGGTAACGTTTAGAGGGGAGAGAACTTTTTTGATTTCATCGAGTTGTTTTTTTCCAAAGCGTTGGATTTTGAACATCTCGCGTTCCGTTCTTTTTACAATATCACAAAGGGTATTAATTTTACCGCTTTTGAGAAGTTCTAACGTGGATTCACAAAGACCTAATTCCTCTACGGGTTTGTTAAGTAAATTTTCGTCGTAAGGAGGGGTATATAGATTCTCCGTTTTGGTGCGTTTATGAAAATGTCGTCTATGTTTTTTCTCCATTTCGTACCTCATATATATTTATACAACTATAGTTTATCATATTTATAAATCTTTATCAATAATAAATCAAACATTATCCAAAAAAATAATTCTTTTTTTCGCGTAAAAATTTTTTCTCTCCTTGTATAAAAAAATAAAGGTAGGCAATATTTAGAGTACCGGGGCGGTGAGATAGGTTCTCATCAAAAGAACTCATTATTGTGTTGAGTATAGACGAAGATTGTCTATCTTACCGCAACGGAATACGAATGAGGTAATCTGCTGTTTTGGTGTGCTAATGATAACCGCGAGTAAAATTAAATTGTATTAGGATATAGGAGGTTATCGTTATGGCAAAATGCGAAAACTGCGAAAGAGAATACGACGACGGATACAGTTTTTGTCCGTATTGTGGGGAAGAAAAGAAGGAAAAAGTTTTGAGTGATGAAGAACGAGTAAAAAGGGTGTTGCCCGTATTAAAGGAGGCGTTTGAAGAGGTAACGACTGTTGGTGTGGAGTCCGTGATGTTAAAGATAGACGAACAGAGATCGTTGCTTGTGAACACTATGGATAAACTAGAGAATTTAACGGAAAAAATAGAAGACGCTCTAAACGAACCGGTGGAGGAAACTTCAATGGAGTTGATTCCAGAGATCGTTAAAGAGGACGAGAGGGTGGAGCGACGCATGGAAAAAAGACGAGACGTCGTTCAAGCCTTATCCTTGATTACCTTGACTATAGGCGTGGTGTCGGTTGCGCTATCCTTAATATTACCTTTCGTGAACGGATTGAGCGGTTTAACGTTAATATCCTCATTCGTTCAAAACTCCGTTGGTGCGTTTATAGGTAGCGTGGATTTAGCTCAAGTTGGAGCAGGAGAGATAATGCAATACGTTGCTTGTTGGGGATTGTTGTTTTCCTTGACTTTTGCCGTGTTGGATCTTGGATTCGTGGTGTATAGACTAATCAGTGGGCGCACGAAAGGTCGTTTTTATTTCTTGCCTACCTTAGCCGCCGTTTTCTCTATAACCTCTGCAATATGCTCAAACGTAGCGAATAACGCCAAAATTGGTGCGTATGTATTATGTATTTACACGATTTTTAGAATAATCATTGGTTTTTGTCAACCTCGTACTAGAGGAAAAATCAGATAATAAAAAACGGCTTGTTCAACAAGCCGTTTTCCATTATTAAGCTAAAAATCCTATTGCCTTATTTAATCTGTCAATTGTTCTATCCTTTCCTAAGAGGTTGGTCATATCGGTCGAACCACCAGGGGTAACCGCTTGACCAGTGATAGCAATTCTCAAACACCACATTAGTTTTCCGATTTTTATTGCTCCGCCTTCCCAATTTTCAGCAAGCGCGGACAACGCTTCGTGTACGTTTTCGCCCGTCCAATCCGTTATAGATTGTAGCGCTTCGAGTATTTTGGGTAAACAAGTTTTAGCAAATTCGATATCCGTTTTCATCTTTTTGTGTTCGTAAAGCGCGGGATCAAACTCGCCGTATTCTTCCAAGAAGTTTACGATGGAAGGAATTTCGGACAAGATTTCAACGCGGGGTTGAAGCAAAGGCGCCAAGAGGGAATAGTCGTACAAACCTTTTACCTTGCTTTGGTCAAGATAGGGAGTAGCAAGTTCAAGGAACTTATCGGGGGATAATTCGCGAATATATTCGCCGTTCAACCAACGCATTTTGGCTTCGTCAAATATACTGCTACTCTTATTTATACCAACTACGCTAAAGCGTTCTTCTAGTTCTTTTATAGTGAATTTCTCGTTGTTGTCTTTAGGACTCCAACCAAGTAATGCAATATAATTTATAATAGCTTCAGGGAGATATCCTTTTGCAAGAAAATCTTCAAAGTTAGCGTCACCGTAACGTTTACTCAATTTTCTTTCCTTATCTTTCATGATAGGGGGAAGATGCATGTATTCTGGTCTTTCCCAACCGAAACTATCGTAAACGAGGTTATACTTAGGAGTGCTTGAAAGATATTCCGTACCACGAATAACGTGGGTGATGTTCATCAAGTGGTCGTCTATAACGTTTGCAAAATTGTAGGTGGGCATACCGTCGCTCTTGATCAATATATTGTCTTCAAGATCGGCGCAAGGAACACTGATGTGTCCGTATACGAGGTCGTCGTATTCTGAAACGCCCTCGGTGGGTACGTTTTGACGAATAACGAAAGGTTCTCCTGCGTTAATTCTTGCTTCGACTTCTTCTTTTGAGAGAGATAAACAATGCTTGTCGTATCTACGGTTTCCGTTCTCGTCCGTCAAGCTCTCCAATCTTTCTTTAGTGCAGAAACAATAATACGCACCTCCAAGTTCAACGAGTTTTTTTGCGTATTCCATATAGAGGGGTTTTCTCTCGGACTGAACGTAAGGTCCGTATCCACCGTCGCGATCAGGTCCTTCATCGTGGGACATACCTGCTTTTCTTAAGGTGGAGTAGATAATATCTACCGCGCCTTCTACGTATCTCTCACGATCAGTGTCTTCTATACGAAGGATAAACTTACCTCCGTTAGCGCGAGCGAAAAGATAGGCGTATAACGCCGTTCTTAAATTTCCTATATGCATGAATCCCGTAGGACTCGGAGCAAAACGCGTGCGAACTTCTTTCATAAAAATCTCCTAAAACAGTAGCAATTGCAGTTTTTGTATAGTATAATAAAAGTATTATATCACAAATAATAAGCGAGGACAAATGGAAAACGCAATTTTTGAAAAATTAAAAGCATCTCTTCGTGAGTTTTTGCAAATTCCAAGCGTCAGAGGGGAGGCGGAAGAAGGCGCTCCTTGTGGCGTTGGTGTGGCAAAAGCTTTGGATTACGTAACAAAACTCGCGCTCTCACTAGGTTTTGAGAGTTCTAAAAACGTAGACGGCTATATTGGTTACGTTGATTTAGGCGAGGGAGAGGACTGTTTTGGTATACTTTCGCACGTAGACGTAGTACCACCGGGAGAGGGTTGGACTCGTGATCCTTGGGGTGGAGAGGAGATAGACGGTAAAATCTACGGAAGAGGCGCGCTTGATGACAAAGGTCCTACGTTATCCGTACTATATGCTATCCACGCATTGTTGAAGGACGGATATAAACCTAAAAAACGCATAAGAGTTTTATTTGGTTGTGACGAAGAAACGGGGGGGAAACCTAAGTATTGTGCGTGGGAATCTATAGAAAGATATATAGAGAGCGGAGAGAAATTACCTGACGTTGGAATATCTCCAGATGCCGATTTTCCCGTTATAAACGCAGAAAAAGGAATAGCAAACTTGCGTTTGACGTGCGATGCGCCCAATTATTTAATTTCGGCACTAGGTGGAACGGCGTTAAATATAGTTCCTAACCGTTCGGAGTTTAAGATAGTAAATAACGGCGCAAACTTTGAAAACGTTGAAGGCGTAGAAGTAGAGAAAAGGAAAGAATACATTCTGTTGAGCGGTTTTGGTAAAAACGCGCATGCAGCACACGCCGATAAAGGGGATAACGCTATAGTAAAAGTAATCTCTTATCTATCTCGCTGTTACGGTGGCGTTATGTGTGAGATAGAAAATAAATTAAAAGACGTTTTCGCAAGTGGCTTAAATTGTGCGATATCAGACGATGAGTCTGGTAAACTTACCCAAAACGTAGGAAAAATAGAATTAGTTGACGGAAAACTAAATATTTATTTGAATATTCGCTACCCAGTAACCTATAGCATTGAAACCGTAGTGACGAGAATAAGTGAAGCTTGGTCGTTGGGCGAGGTAGAATTACTTCGTGATCAAAAACCTTTGTATCTACCAAAAGACCACTATTTAGTTCAAACTTTATTGGAAAGTTATAATAGTGTAACGGGGGAGAATGCCGAGCCTATAGCAATAGGTGGTGGAACGTATGCGAGAAGTTTACCTTGTGGCGTGGCGTTTGGAGCGCTCTTTCCAAACCAAGAAGACACCATGCATTCACCCGACGAGCACGTAGACGTTGACTATCTTTACAAATCTTGTGAGATTTACTACGATGCGTTGAAAAAGTTGTGTTTTTAAGTTATTCACATAATTTGAGTGAATTTGGTGGATAAGTATTCTAAAAACTTGCAAATATTATAATACTCAAATAAAAATAAAAACGGTAACCTTGTCGGTTACCGTTTTTTGGCGCACCCTAAGAGGCTCGAACTCCTAACCTTTGGTTCCGTAGACCAACGCTCTATCCAATTGAGCTAAGGGTGCACACGCGTATTCAATGCTTAATTATTATAGCCGTATCGGGTTGTTTTGTCAAACAAAAAAGCGAGGAAATAAACAAAAAATTTGATTAAATCTAAAAAATCTGTACTATAAAAAACAAATAGTTGTAATTGTGGATACAAATTGGGCGGATATACGGAGATTTAGAAAAATAATAAACTAATTTCGTAGGAACTCTTTCTTTTTTTTATAATTTATGTTAATATATTATATACTGTAAATTGTTTGTAATTGTGTAACCCGACTTAAGAGGTAGTGATGATAAACTTATACGAAGCGCGAGAATTGGAAAACGCGCAAAAAAAATTGAATATTTATAATTGGATAATAGGCGTTATCGTTTTCGTTTGGTTAGCGTTGAACGTTCTATTTTTTATACTTAAACAATCTCTTGAATGGGGAGAGAGTGATTTATTGTATAGAGCACTTGCCATTCTATCTACTTGTGTTTGTGCGTGTGTAGTTTTCTTTATTATCGCTCTACCTCGCAGAATGTGTAAGGGATATAAACGTGTTTACGAAATGGTTCTACACGGCGATCCTAAACCCGTGGAATCTATATTTTTCGGACAAGACAATGAGTTGACTCAACGTTACGGCGTGGATTTTTACGAACTTTTGTTTTACGACGGCGTAAATCAAAAGGGAAGAGAGGTAGTGAGTCGAGTGGTCGTTGACGCTGAAAAAGATATATCTGACGTGGAGATTGGGGATAAGGTGCGTTTTTGTACTTGTGGTACCGTGCTAGCTTCTTACGAGATCGTGGAAAAAGGTGCGATGAAACAAGAAGATATCGACGTTATTTTCAAGAGAATGGAAGAACATATCGGTATGGATGTCGTTTTATATGGTGAGAATAAGAAAAAAGGCAGATTGAGACGTTAATTATGGCAACTAAGAATAGAGAAGAAATAGAAAGAAAATATAAGTGGAATTTAGAAGATATTTTTGAAAGCGACGAAAAGTGGGAGGAAGAATTTTCCGCCTTATCATCGGAGAGTGATAAAATATCTGAATACGAAGGCAAACTAAAAGACTCGGACACCGTATTGGATTGCTTAGAGTTAGAGGATAATCAAGGTCTTAGACTAGAGAGACTTTACGTTTACGCAACCATGCGCCACGACGAAGACGGAGCGGTTGAAAAGTATAATTCTATGCGTGGTAGAATAGAAATGTTGGCGGTCAAGTTCTCTACTGCGTCAGCCTTCGTAACTCCCGAATTGTTGACTTTATCAGATGATTTACTTTTAGATATTGCAAACAGTGAAAGAGGAAAGCCTTTTTCCTACGTTTTGCGCGAATTGATTCGTAGTAAAGCCCACGTATTGAGTCAAAAAGAGGAAAAATTGCTTGCTCTAACCGGTAGTTTTTCGGGGGACTTCCACGATATTTTCAATATGTTTGACAACGTTGATATCCGATTTGGAGACGTTAAGGTAGGAGACGAGCGTGTTACCGTTACGCACGGAACGTATAGTTTGTTGTTGCAAAATAGGGATAAAAAGATTAGACGTCAAGCGTATAAAAAAATGTTCGGGGCGTATAAGGCTAATATTCACACCGTATGCTCGACTTACGCAGGTAGCGTAAAAAAGGACGTTTTTTATTCAAGAGTTCGCAATTATAATAGCGCTTTAGAAAAAGCGTTAGACGGTGACGACGTAGCAGTTAGCGTGTACGATACCTTGATATCTTCTATTGACGAGCACACCCCTTATATGCACGAATACGTTGCGTTGAGAAAAAAGGCGTTAGGACTTAAAACCTTAAATATGTGCGATATGTACGTTCCAATAGTAGAGGGTGCGGAAATGGCTTTATCTTACGAGAAAGCTTGTGATACGGTCAAAACCGCGTTAAAACCCTTGGGTCGAGAGTATTCTCAACTTTTAGAGCACGCGTATTGTGACGGTTGGATAGACGTATTCGAGAATAAAGGCAAGAGAAGTGGCGCTTATTCTTGGGGAACTTACGGTACGCATCCTTACGTTTTGTTGAATTATACAAAGACTACGCACGACGTTTTTACTATAGCGCACGAGTTAGGTCACGCTATGCATACCTATTATTCCAATAAAGCTAATCCTCACGCTTGTGCCGATTACAGCATATTCGTTGCGGAGATTGCAAGCACGGTAAACGAAGTGCTTTTGATTAAGTATCTTCTATCTACAACTAAGGATAAAGAGCTTAGAAAGTATTTGTTATCGTACTATCTTGATATGTTTAGAACTACGGTGTTTAGACAAACCATGTTTTCCGAGTTTGAGAAGTTTGCACACAATCTTGCGGAAAAAGATGAAACCTTGACGCCCGAAGTTTTGTCAGAGTATTATTTGTCATTGAATAAGAAGTACTACGGTCCGGCAGTGGTGCACGACGAGTTGATTTCTTTAGAATGGGCAAGAATACCTCATTTTTATCGCGCTTTTTACGTTTATAAATACTCAACCGGTATGATTAGTGCGGTAAATATCGCGTCGGCTATTTTGTCTGATCCCAAGAGATTGGACGGATACAAAGCCTTTTTGTCTGCAGGTGGCAGTATGGCGCCTTTGGATATATTGCGTTTGGCGGGTGTAGATTTGACGAATAAGCAGAGCTTTGATTTTGCTTTAGCGGATTTTAAGTGGGCGTTAGACGAACTTAAAAAGGAAATCTAATGAAAAAGTTTTGTGCGATAATATTGATTATAATCGTACTTTGCTCTTTGTGTGGATGCGTGAATGTATCTTACGAGAGAAAGTTCACAAAAGACGCTACCGTCGTGGATAGAATAAGTATTTCTTTAGACGATGAATTGCTTTTAGAGTACGGATATTCCGTTGAATATGCAAAGGAAGTTATTTCAGAGTATATGGCGAATACGGGATTCGTTGACGTTACGGAGGAAAACTCTGTAGTCGTCGAATACGAGCGAGTATACGAAACTTTGGAAGAATTTTATAGTGCGGTTGGCAGTGGAGCAGAGGTTGAAGAGGAAAAAGAATTTGTTGATTTCTTTATAGACGATAGCGAGGGCGAGAGCGGAACACCGTTTAGAAGTTTTATAATAAACGGAAACGTGGAGTACGTGTGGGAAAATTGTTTTCCTAATATAGACGAGGCTCGATTGGATCAAATCTCATACGAATATTCTTATTCTACTCCGTACAAGTCTATTGAAAGTAATGCGGATTTTGTGCATATTTCGGAAGAGGGGTTATACACACACGAGTGGAAATTTAATCCTTTGCAAGCAAAGGAAGGAAGATTGAGAATTAGACAAGTCTTACCCAATAGCACGGGTTGGTACTCCGTTATCATTATATTAGCAGTACTTATAGTGGCAGCGGGCTTTATGATTACGGATAAAATGAAGGAAAAAGAGGAGAAAAAAGATGGCAGAAAAAAGACAAAGTAAAGCGGTTGCAGGGGATGCTGGTAGAAAACTTCCCTATAATTTAGAAGCAGAGCAATGCGTACTTGGTTGTGCGTTGCTTGATAACGATGCTGCCGGAGCAGTCTTGACGTCATTAAAAGAGGAGGATTTTTATTCCGAACCTCATCAAATGATTTTTCGTGCAATGAGCGAGTTGTACGTCAAGAGTACGCCTATAGATTTCGTAACCTTGACAGGTCAACTTGAGCAAGATACTACCTTGGATAGCGTGGGTGGCATCGCTTACGTTACGCAGTTAACCAATATCTTGCCGTCTGCCGCAAATTATTCTCACTACGTAGATATCGTGTCGAGGGACGCTACTTTAAGAAATCTTATTAAAGGTGCTACCAATATAATTACTCGTATATACGAAGATCCTAACGCAGAAAATGCTAGTAATTACGCAGAAAAAACGATATACGATATAACTGCGGACAAGCAAAAAGGAACGCTAAGACCGATAGCCGAGGTATCGGGCAAGACTTTAAGTGATATAGAACAACGTTGTATCAATAGAGATTCCAAACGAGGTCTTATTACGGGATTTAGATATTTTGATGCAATTACGAACGGATTGCAAAAATCTAACCTTATCATTTTGGCGGCTCGTCCTGGTGTAGGTAAAACGGCTTTTGCTCTAAATATTGCAACTAACGCAGCTCTTGATCCTAAAATCAACGCAAAGGTTGCGATTTTTAACCTTGAGATGAGTGGTGAGGAATTGGTGCAAAGAATGTACTGTTCGGTTGGTGGTATAAAGATGAACAATATAAAATCAGGTCAATTAACTGCTCCTGAGACTGCAAGACTAGTAGAAACTCATAAAAAATTGAGCGAAGCGCGTATTTACATAGACGACACTGCAACCACCAATCCTATGGGCATTTTGAGTAAATGTCGTAGAATTTCTCAAGATAGCAAACTTGACCTCGTTATCGTTGACTACTTGCAATTGATGACTTTGGGAGAGAAGTCGGAAAATAGACAAAACGAAGTTAGCACGATGAGTAGACAGATGAAACTTTTAGCCCGTGAATTGGACGTACCCGTAATACTATTGTCTCAGATGTCCCGTAGTATAGAGAAGGTGGATAGAAAGGATAAAGAACCGCTATTGAGTGACTTGAGAGAATCTGGTTCTATCGAGCAAGACGCGGATATAGTATTGTTCTTATCTAAAGATAAAGAAGCGTCAGGAGAAGAGGATAATAATATCGTCGTTGATTTGCATATAGCAAAGCACAGAAACGGTGAATCCGGCGGAAAAATAAAACTCAATTTCGTAGGCTCTGAGGTTAGATTTGAAACTATGACGGAGGAGCAGAGGGAGAGATTGAAACAAAGTAAGCTCAAAAAGAGCGAGGACGATCAAGAAGGCGAGAGTTTCTCAAGTGCTGTGGATGCGGTTGCGGAAAGCGCAAACGCAGGTTTTGATTATTCTCAATTATCTGAACCTGAGAACTTTGATATAGAAGGACTTACGCCGCCTCCCGTAGAAGAATAGAGTGAATTTGGGCAAAAAAATCGAGCAAGAATTATGAAAAAGTTCGAATAATATAACACCTAAAAATATAATACAAAAATCAAACAATAAAAAAATCGAGAAATTTTCTCGATTTTTTGTTTTTTATGCTTTTATTGTCGGCATGAATACGTTTAGTAAGTTAGGTAATATTTTGCATTTGAATATAGCGTTTTCTAATACCTCACCGTCTACCTCAAGAGTGGGAACGGCTTCGTCGGGAAGGCTAACTTCAAATTCTTCACATACGAACTGCTCGATGTATTTTTTCAACTTCTCGTGCTTGCCTTTAATAAACTTGGGGAGCACGATAGGATATTTGATTTTAGGAACTTTATTTACGACGGTAACGCTAATTTTTCCGTCTGTAAGATCGGCGTGAGGTGTAACCTTCATTCCACCACCGTAACACTGTCCGTTTCCTCCTGCGATAATCAAGGCGTTTCTTTCGTATTCTTGTCCGTCAATTTTAAATACTGTGTGATAACTTCCAAATCGCATTAGAGTTATGAGAAGGGAGAGAAGGTATTTTATCTTACCTTTGAAAAGTTTCATCTTATTGTACGTGCGCAACACCTCTATATCAAGACCGGTAGAGGTTACGTTTAAGCATTTTCTGCCGTTTACGTCTAGAAGGTCTATTGTGCCTACGTTATTTTCAAGTATATCGCACATGGCTTGAGCGGGATCTTTATTGATTTTGAAAGTTTCCGCAAAATCGTTACCCGTTCCACCGATAATAAAACCAAGTTTAGTTTTGGCAAAATCTTTAATGCCGTTTATGACGTTGTTGAAGGTGCCGTCTCCGCCTATAGCAACTAAATTTCCACCTTCTTGAGAAACTCTCGCGGCGATCTCTCTTGCTTCTTCGGGAGACTTGCACAAAAAGTCGTTGTATTGAATATTTTTCATATCTAATACGGCTTTTGCTTTTTCCAACGATGCGACACCGTTTTTGGAACTAGGGTTTGCAATTAAATTAAAAAATTTTTCCATTTGTACACCTTTTTCCTAGTATACTACTTTTTTCAGTATTTGTAAATGGATTGTGTTGAAATGTTGATTTTTTGGCTACATTTTGGTAAAATTAGTTTATGGAAATTAGAGATAACGAAAGATTGGACGATTTGCAGTTCAATAATATGTATATTATACAGGATCCAAACGGATATTGCTTCACCTCTGACGCCGTTCTTTTAGCAAATAACGCTACCGTGAAAAAGGGGGATAAAGTTTGTGATTTAGGTACGGGATCAGGAATAATTCCTATACTCATTACCGCTAAAAATCCGATATCATCCGCGGTGGGGTTGGAATTGATTGATAGACAGGTAGATATGGCGACTAGAAGCGTTGCACTTAACAAACTTGAGGATAAGATAAAAATCGTTCACGGAGATATTAAGGAAGCGGACAAGATTTTTGGGTGCGGGGTATTTGATCTTGTCGTTAGTAATCCTCCGTATGGAAAGCTTGGAACGGGTTCTATCCAAGAAGACGAGTGGGTAGCAAGGTCTAGATACGAAATAACGGTAAACCTTTCTGAGGTTATTCACTCTGCTTCGCGTATAGTTAAGTTTGGTGGACGTGTTTGTATAATAAATAGAGCGGATAGACTGGCTGAAACCGTGTGTTTAATGCACGAAAACGGTATTGAAACTAAGAAAATCATTAACGTTTTTAGAAAGGGCGATATTGCCGATACCGTTATAGTGGAAGGCACGAAAGGTGGTCGACCGGGTGTCAAGGTATACAAAATAAAAGCGTAAAGGAGTATATATGAACGATTTTACAAATATAGGTCAAACGATGCACGAGTATTTGAATAAGGGTGCATTTTTAGTAGCAGGAAAGGATAAACCCAACGTTATGACTGTTAGTTGGGGAATGATAGGCGTAATGTGGCGTAAAAAAATAGTCGTCGTTCCCGTAAGAGAATCCCGATACACGAAAGAATTTTTAGATAAAGAAGGGGAGTTCACGTTGAGCGTACCGTTTGAGAAAATGAGCAAAGAGATTGCTTTTTGCGGTACGAAAAGCGGTCGTGAGGTTGATAAATTCGAAGCGTTAGGATTGAAGAAGGTGAAAGGAGAGAAGGTAGACACCTATAAAGTTGGAGGTTGTGACGCTTACTTTGAATGTCGAGTTCTCGCCAAAATACCTTTGACTGCGGATATGTTGCCTGACGAGGTGAAGGAGATAGCGTATCAAGATTCCGATTATCATACCTTGTATATAGGTGAAGTGCTATAAAAAATGCTACGCAATCGCGTAGCATTTTCTTTTCGTTGAAAAAATTGTATCAAAAAACAGTATAGCCCAAGCTATACTGTTTTGTTTTATTCAACCTAAACAGTATTATTCAGCCTGTGCAGCCTTAGCTGCGTTAAGCATTTTAGCGATATGAGATTTCTTGCGAGCAGCAGTATTCTTGTGGATAACACCCTCGGTGCAAGATTTATCGATCATAGCGATAGTTTCGGGGAGAAGGCTCTCTGCAAGAGCGATATCTTTATCCTCGATAGCTTTGGTATATTTTTTGATTGCGTTCTTTACTTTAGTTTTGATGATGTTATTTCTTTTGGTTTCGTCAGCAGTTACGAGAACGCGTTTTTTAGCAGATTTAATATTAGGCATTATTCTAACTCCTTTTATGCTTTGTGTTACCGACATATTTTATCACAGTTTGTAAATTTTGGCAACAAATATTGCAAACTTTTTAATAATTTTTACAATAATAATTCTATGAAATACGATTTTGGTAATATTAAAAGAGTTTTAGTAGACGAAGAACCTGCTTTTGGCGTAAAAGAAGGACTAAAAAAGTACGTCCGAGAGGAAAACGGGGTTAGATTTTCTAGATACGACTTGCAAAGAGAGGGTATAAAATGTTGCATCGTAGATGATGAAAACGCAAACGAGCAGGATTTAGTGAACGTCTTAATTCGTGAATTTAAGAAAATAATAGGTAAAAACACTGGGCAGGTGTTGTTGTGTGGAATAGGCAACCCTTATATGACGTCAGATTCCCTTGGCGCAAAAACGATAGAAAAATTGATGGGTAAGGTTAAAAAAAGGGTTAAACTCGTACTTCCACTATTAGATGGTTTGACGGGAATACGGTCTTTTGATATTATTCGTGCACTAACCAATCTCATAAATCCAAGCGTCGTTATATTGATAGACGCATTGTCTGCTAGAAATGTGGCTAGAATAGGAAGTAGTTATCAAATAACGGACGACGGATTAACGCCGGGGAGTGCCGTTGGAAAGAGCGTGGAGGTAAGCGTGGATAGTATAGGGGTTAGGACTATTGCAATAGGCGTGCCTACCGTTATCCGCTCTGTTAGGCTAAATTCTAAAAATCCAATAGACCTATTTCTCACCCCAAAAGAGGTGGATTCTTTGGTTGAATACTCGTCCTCCGTGATATCAAAGGCAATATTGGAGGTTTTCTAGCATAACTTTCTTCTTGTCTGAATAAGTTAGACGGAGGTGTTATATGGATAGAATTGGCGTTTACGATAGCGGTATTGGGGGATTGACCACGCTTGGTGAAATCATAAAAAATTTGGGCGGTGGAAATTACGTATATTTGGCGGATAACGCCAACGCTCCGTTTGGTTGCAAAGAACCTGAAGAACTATATTCTATAGGTAGACTTGGCGTAAGTGAGCTTATAAAACTTGGGTGCAATTACGTTGTGTTGGGGTGTAATACGATGACTACGATAAAACCCTTATTAGAGAAGGCTTTTCCATCTATTAGATTTATTGGAATAGAACCAGCCGTATTGCCTGCCGTTAGAGAGTGTTGTAGGGTGGCCGTTTTAGCAACTCCAACGACGATATCTAGTGAAAAGGTTCAAAGGCTCGTCGAACCGTATAAAGCGAGAGTCACGTGCTATCCAAATTCCAATCTTGCAGGAATAATTGAAAGACTTGCACCTGATTTTTCCACAATGGATCGTTACGTTGAGAAAACTTGTGGGTACTTGAAAGATTACGATGCAGTGGTATTAGGTTGTACTCACTTCGTTTACTTGAGGGAAACAATTTCTAAGGTATTTCCTCATATTAAAATTTACGACGGTAACGAAGGTGTTGGAAAAAGGGTGAAAGAATTGGTGGGAATAGGTAAAGGCGAGGAAAAAGTTAAAATATTTACGACGGATAGAGGGGAGGAAAATCGGTATCA
>JAFQWW010000085.1 GCA_017407285.1 Clostridia bacterium | reverse complement strand
GGGTATCGTTCTTGAATCCAAAGGAGTTCTCGTGATACCAAAAGCCATCAAGTTTGCAGGAGTTGCAGATGTAATAGCACTGATTTCAGGATGGTTATCGTAAATGATTTTATGCAAGCCTACCGATCTACTAGGTCTTTTGCCTGCCTCTCTCCAACCTTTATCCACTCTTACTAAATCGGAGGGCTTCAAATACTTTCTGTCTATTCCCTTAGGAGTTATCAAGAAACTGTCTTTAGAGAGTCTAACGGAGAATACGCCTTGCGTGCTCGTGAAAAGATTTTGGTCGTACGCTCTATGAATAAGAGTGCACATTTCCTTTCTCATTTTTCTCTCGTCCGAGGTGTAATCTCTGGGTATAAACTCGTCCAAAAGTCCGTCAAAACCGCAGTACATATTCTCGATCTGATCGTCAGTTAAGGAAACGGCTTTTCCGAGAGAAGAACTCAAGATATTGAGTCGCGCTGCAAACTCCAAAGTTTCAAAACGCTTAAAAGCGTCGAAAAGGTTGTCTGCGCAAGTAACTACGCCGTGGTTATCCATGATAACGACGTTATAATCTTTTTTGAACTCTTCGGCTATTTTCTCGCCCAATTCCATACTACCCGGTACTTCGTAAGCTGCGATACCAACAGGTCCGCAAATTTCGTAAGGAGTAGGAATAATATTGGTGTCGGGTACTTGACGAGTCAAAGAGTAACTAACGAGTGCGGGAGGATGCGCGTGCAAAACCGCTCCTACGTCAGGACGTACTTTGTAAACCAATTTGTGGAAAGGTAACTCAACCGAAGGTTTGTGTTTGCCAATAACCGTTCCGTCCGGCAATATCTTACAAATATCCTGTTCGGTCAACGCACCTTTATCAATTCCTGACGGAGTTATCCAAATATTGCCTTCGCTATCCTTTATGGAAAGGTTTCCACCCGACGTGGTGGTAAACTGCTTTGCATAAATTCTGTTCAAAAGCATTACTATTTGTTCCGCAGGATGCATAAGATTAAATTCCATATATTACCTCTTTTAACCTAATAAAGATAAGAATTTTTCGTAATCGTATTCCGTTTTGCCCGTGGGTTCGTAAATCTTAACGTCCTCACTTATCATAACGAGTTTACGAATATCTGCTAAATCTTCGAGTTCACCTAAAGCTTTGAGCTGAACTGCCATATTACCAACCGCAGTTGCCTCGAAAGGTCCTGCTACTACCTTTCTTTCACAAATATCTGCAGTAAGTTTGCAAAGCATGGTGTTTTGTCCGCCACCACCTATAATGTTGATGGTAGAATACTTTTTGTCGGAGAGTTTTTCCAAACATTCTACGGTGTAGCGATATTTAAGTGCCAAACTCTCGTATACGCAACGAGCGATCTCTCCAATGGTCTGGGGAACTTTTTGTCCCGTCTTTTTACAATATGCTTGGATCATTTCGGGCATGTTGCAAGGAACTTCAAAGTCCGCGCAATCCGGATCGATATAGGCAACGGACTCTGCCTTTTCTGCCTCTATCATGATTTCTCCAAAACTCATATCGTGACCTTGTTCTTTCCAATTACGTTTACACTCTTGGATAATCCAAAGTCCCATTATATTTTTCAAATATCTAGTGGTCTTGCCGTATCCGCCTTCGTTGGTGAAGTTGAGTTTTTCACTCATCTCACTGAGCAAAGGTTTGTCTAACTCTAAGCCCATCAAGGACCAAGTTCCGCAAGAAATGTAGCAGAAATCGTCGGATACTGCGGGAACTGCTACAACGGCAGAACCAGTATCGTGACCGCAAACTGCAACTACGGGAACGGAAGGAACGCCAAGCTCTTCGCAGATTTCGGCTTTCAAGTTTCCGTAAATTGAGCCACTGTCTATAATATCGGGAAGAAAATCGGTACGAATACCCAAGGTATTTAATAATTCTTTGTCCCAATCGCCCGTTACGGGGTTGATCATTTCCGAGGTAGATGCAATAGTGTACTCACAAGCCTTTTTACCCGTCAACATATACGCAAACAAGTCGGGCATAAAGAGCATGGTTTCAGCATCGTTATACGCACCGCCCTCTTCTTTAGACGCGTACATCTGGAAAAGAGTATTGATGCGCATAAGTTGAATACCGGTATGCTTGTACAAAGTAGACGCGTCAACCTTTTCTAAAACAGCGTTGAACGCTTCTTCCGTACGAGTATCACGATAGCAATAAGGTTGAGCCAAAAGTTCACCGTTTTTGCCGATGAAACCATAGTCAACGCCCCACGTATCGATACCGATAGCATCAAATCCGCCTGCCTCTTTTGCTTTCAAAATACCGTTTTTGATCTCTTGGAAAAGTCTATCAAATTCCCAATAAAGATGTCCGTCGCGCATAACGCCACCGTTAGGGAAACGGTGAATTTCGCGATAGGTAAGTTTGCCGTCTATAATTTGTCCGATAATGGCACGACCACTGGACGCGCCAAAATCGAATGCAAGTACTTTATTGCTCATATTTCCTCCATTATACCATCTGCTGACCACCGGTAACGTTGATAGCCTGACCGGTCATGTAGCTAGAATAATCAGATGCCAAGAATACCATTACGTTCTCGATATCGACGTATTCGCAACTTCTCTTCATAGGAACTTGGTTGATATATTTTTCTCTGATTGCTTCTTCCGTAGTTCCCTGATTTTGAGCGTACTGTTTGAACAAACTGTTTACCCAAAGAGGAGAATTCAAGAGGTTACCAGGACAAATGCTGTTTACTCTAACATTGGACTCAGCAAATTCTAATGCCAAGCTCTGAGTCAAACCTACGCCACCAAATTTACTTCCGGCATAAGCACCGTTCTTGTAGCTACCTTTCTTACCGGATTTGCTGTTGATCTGGATAATGCTACCAGATTTCTTCTCAAGCATGATAGGAGCGAAAGCTTTAACGGTGTTGAAATAACCGTTGAGGTTGATGTCGGTTACGAGTTTGAATGCTTCAGGGCTCAAAGAGAAAATGTCGCCACTCTTTACGATAGCTGCGTTAGCAACGAGGATATCAACGGTACCCCATTTTGCAACTACTGCGTCTGCTGCTGCTTGCAACTGATCAAATTTGGTTACGTCTACCTGCAAAGCGATAGCATCTTTCAATTGGTCTGCAACTTTCTGTGCACCTTCGATATTGATATCGCAAACTGCAACTTTGCATCCTTCTTTATCCAAACGGAGAGCAAGCGCTTCTCCCAAACCTTGGCTTGCGCCGGTTACAACTGCTACTTTACCATTCAAATCAATTTTACCCATTTTTGTAATCTCCTTTTTATATCTAAAATTTAATTTTTTATCTTTTTAGTTGTTTATTTTTTGAAAGCGGAACGACGACCTACTGACGAGAAGAATTCTGCGCGCTCGGAAAGTTTAGGCATTTTCGCTACCATTTCCTTCGCGAACATTCCGTTTTGAGTGCCAAGTTCACTACTCAACGCTTCGTGACCGATAAGCGCCCAAGTAGAGGTAATGAGGTTGGAAAATTCGGGACGAGCAAGCGCTTTACACTCGAATACCTGACGAGGAGAGTTGATATCTTCACCAGAAATTTCAAACAAATCGAATTTCTTGCAAAGTTCTCTAAGTCTCATCAACTGCTCTAAGGTGTTTCTGGTAGGCATATAAGCTATAGCTGGGAAACCTGCCTCCTTTAGCGCGGGCATCAAATCGTCCAAGAAATCGTCCTCGAACTTTTGCGCTCTTTTATCTCCCGTAACGGAGTTTCCAACGTCGCCTAAGTATGCGTATGCGGGAATTGCGCCGTAGCCTTTTGCAACTTCGATGAACTCTTCTGCAACGGGCATTTCGTCTACTGCATCTATATAGAAGAAAGCGGTATCACTCTTCAATACGCCCAACAAGTCGTATAAGAAATGAGGATTGTCGTTATCGGACAAGAATGCTTCGGCTTTAGCGTTAACTGCTAAACCTAATTTGTTCTTAACGAAATCAAGGAGTTTTTCCCCTCTTCCAAACTCTTGTTCAAGTTTTATAGCAAGAGCGTATAACAAATGTCTTTCCGTGATAGAACCACCGTCACGTGCTTCGGATATAGGATATACGTCACGCTCGAAATCAAGATTGATACCAAACTTGCCGAACTTGCCGTTTATAAGTTCGCACATTTTTGCGTTTCTCTCGTTACGCTTTGCTCTAAATTGAG
>JAFQWW010000084.1 GCA_017407285.1 Clostridia bacterium | reverse complement strand
TGTGCAAATACTTGCTCGCATTCAATAAATCTCCACTGTTTAGCGCGGATATTAGTTCTATAGACGCGACCTCGTTTTGCTCTCCTAAAAGGTCGAATTTTTCGTACGCGTCCTTGGTAGATACACCGCCCACGCCCTTTGCAATCACGAGATTTAATTCAAGGGCGTTTAGTTTTTCTACCTTCTCGCCAATACCGCTCACCCTAGCCAAACCGCCGTCTACCATGAACGCAACGTCCGATCCGAGCTCAATGGCTGGAATATCTACTCCAAACCCCTCTCGAACCAAAACTATACCTGCCGCCATATCGGCAGAAGAACCCCCAAGACCGGCGCACATAGGTATACCTTTTTGGATATCAAATCTAACCTTGGGTAAATCGTATTCCTCCATCTTTCTCAAGACTTTCCACAAGCAGTTTTTATCGTCTTGCACGCCGTCCATATACACGCCGTAGCCTCGACTCATAGTAACCGTGTCAAAAAGGGTAACGGAATGCATCAAGGAGTCCAACGTGTGCATACTCCCTGCTTTACCCGTGATGAAAAGATTGAGATTTATCTTGGCGTTAACCTTTGCTCGTAATTTTTCCATTATTCCGTCAAAAGCGCGCATACTTTATCACAGTAGCCCGCGATATCGTCGACCTGTACGCCCTCCGCCATATAAGCTTGAGTCAAGAGTACGTCGGCAAGAGATGCGCATTTTTCTTTGTCTGACTCAAACAAAGATTTAAGTTTTTCAAATATCTTGTGTTCGGAGTTTATCTCCAAAACCTTTTCGGCAGACACCTTGTTTTGACTTTGAGGCATAGCGTTTAGTACCTTTTCCATCTCCAAACTCAATTCGCCTTGCGTAGTCAAGCACACTGCGTGTGAGCCTAAATCCTCCGTCAATCTAACGAGTTTTACGCGATCCTTGAGTCTTTCTCCCAAAAAGTCGAGCATTTCCTTGTTTTCCTTGCTCTTTTCGCTCTCGTTTTCCTCGTTTGAAACGTATTCAGACACCGATTTGAACTCTTTTTCCTTGTAGGAAGACAAAACCTTAACGCAAAACTCGTCTACGTCCTCGGTGAGCAACAAAACGTCGCAGTCTTTAACCTTTGCAAGTTGAGGAAGATTTTTCACGGACTCCAAACTCGATCCCGATGCGTAATAGATATACTTATCCTCTTCTTTTAACTTTGCAACGTACTCGTCTAAGGTAATATATTTGTTCTCTTTGTAGGAGTAGAACAATAATAAATCTTGCAAAAGTTCTTTCTTTGCGCCAAACATAGCGTAAGCGCCGAATTTTAGTTGCATACCGAAAGACTTGAAAAATTCTTCGTACTTTTCACGGTCCGAATCCAAGAATTTTTTAAGTTCAGTCTTTATCTTTTTCTCCAAATTGTTGGCAATAACCTTAACTTGACGGTTGTGTTGCAAGGTCTCACGAGAAATGTTCAATGTCAAGTCAGAGGAGTCCACTACACCCTTAACGAAACTAAAGTGATCGGGCAAAAGATCGCTACACTTGTCCATAATCAAAACGCCGTTTGTGTATAATTGTAGCCCTTTCTCGTAATCCTTTGTGTAATAATCAAACGGTGCGTGAGAGGGAATAAAAAGTAGAGAATTGAAAGTAACTGCACCCTCTACGCTACTTGAAATTACTCTCACGGGATCAGTGTAATCGTGGAATTTTTCCTTATAAAATTCGTTATATTCGCCCTCTTCTACCTCATTCTTTCCCTTTTTCCACAAAGGAATACGACTATTTAAGACTTCGTTTTCGGTATAGTCTACGAATTTATCCTCAACCTCGTCCTTTTTGGACTTGGTGACGAACATATTGATAGGATAACGAATATAGTCGGAGTATTTTTTAACTATTCTCTTTATTTCGTATTCTTCTAAATAATTAGAGTATCTTTCTTCCTCGCCATCTGGTTTCAAAAACAAGGTTATTTCCGTGCCGTGAGTGTCCTTTTCGCACTCCGAGATAGTATAACCTTCCGCGCCGTCCGATACCCACGAATATCCTTTGTCCTCTCCGTATTTTTTAGTTTTAACCTCTACCTTTTCTGCGACCATGAACGCCGAATAAAAGCCTACGCCAAACTGACCTATAACGTCTATATCCTTCTCGGTCAATTCCTTCTTGAAGTCAAGCGTTCCACTATGACAAATAACGCCTAAGTTGTTTTCTAGGTCCTCTGCACTCATACCAATACCGTTGTCGCGAATAGTTAAGGTTCTATCCTCACGGTTTTTAGCTATAACTATTTCAAAATCCTCGCGAGTTAATCCCAAGTTTTCTTGCATAGCCTTAAAATAAAGCTTATCCAACGCATCACTTGCGTTAGAAATTAACTCACGAAGAAAGATTTCCTTGTTAGTGTAGATGGAATTTATCATTAAATCCAAAAGTTTCTTTGATTCTGCCTTAAATTTTCTCATATTAGCCTCCTAAATGTAAAAACAAATTCAAAGTGTTAAATATTTGGGTAAAAAAAAACCTGCTCGAAACAATCGGCAGGATAGATCATTGTACTAAATGAAAGAAAGTGGAAACTTTGCAAGGTGTCGTTGTTGGTGTCTGTGACACCTTTTTAGTTCCTTGCGGAACGACAAACTTTCGTCTGTCTCGACTTAAGCAGGGGTTACCTGCTCCTTAAAGGAGGTGATCCAGCCGC
>JAFQWW010000083.1 GCA_017407285.1 Clostridia bacterium | reverse complement strand
CGCTTTGCAAGGAGGCAGGCGTTAAAACCGTTATCGCAAAATGCGCCAACGAGATGCATCAAAAGATATTGCTTCGTGTAGGCGCGGATCAGGTGGTTTTCCCCGAAAACGAATCGGGCATCCGCCTTGCCAAGAACCTACTAAGCTCCGGCTTTATTGATATGATCTCGCTGTCAAAGGACGTATCAATGGTGGAGATCGACGTAAAGGACGAATGGTGCGGTAAAAATTTGATTGAACTCAACCTTCGCAAAAAATACGGCTTCAATATCGTCGCAATTAAGAAGGGTGAGATGGTCAACGTGAATATCAATCCCGAGCAGGTGCTTGATAAGGAAACTACGTTGATCGTTATTGCAAATACTGCGAAGCTTGGAAAATTGAAATAAGCTAACAAATTACAATTTGTCGAACTAAAGATGGGTGCAAACCCTTATAGGAAAATGCACCTATAATTCTGAATTTTGCACCCATTGCAAAATGGTATCAAAATTTTAGATTACTCACAAATCTCGTTCGCAAGAACGAGATTTTTTTATACCTTTTTCACAAAACCTTTGAGTCGCTCCCCTATCCATACTATACAAATTTTCAACGTTCATTTTCGTACACAATACATATACTTTCGTAAACTGTAAAAAACTTTAACTTGACTTTTAATATTACCTATTCTATACTGTGCTCAACACAATCTCAAGGAGTTGTATTTATGGAAAAAGTTACGTTCTTTTACATTGACGACGTTATTTGGTCATTTCGAGACTTAACACGCATTCACCCAAACTCGATGTTTGATATACCGTTCTTCAAAATGCTTCAAAAAGCTCATAACGATTACGGATTTAAGGTTCAACTAAATCTTTTCTATCGTACGGACTTCTTTTACGGCGACGACGAATTTACTCTATCAGACGTTACGGCAGACTATAAAAAAGAATGGGAAGAAAACTCTGACTGGCTCAAACTTGCATTCCACGCAAAACAAGAGTTTCCTGATTACCCTTACGTGAACGCAACCTACGAAACGGTAAAAAACAATTTTGATGCTATAAAGAATGAGATCTACCGTTTTGCTGGAGAAAAAAGTTTCACTTGTAAAGTTTGTTGCAACCACTGGCTTCCTATGAGCAAAGCAGGCTGTCAAGCCCTAGTTGACTCTGGAGTAAAATTATTAGCGGCAACCTACGGCGATAAAGTTCCCTATAACGGAGATCCTAACTCCCTCCCTTATGGTCACGCGATGAGATTACTAAATAATCGCCAGCCCGAAACCGCAACTTTCTCTAGAATGACGGCAGACGTTGCAATTTCAAACTCAATATGTAGCCACAATCATATACCCCAATCAATAGTAGAGCAAACTTTAACTAACAAATCTTACTACGTTGATCCAGAAACAGGAATAGGCTTGAAAAAACTTTGTCAAGGCGTCGTTACCAATCTTTATAAAACGTGTGAAGAATTAATTGAAAAAATGGAAACTCAAAAAGATTACGAATTCTTAGGTGCTGCAACTCACGAGCAATATTTTTACTCAGACTATCTAGCATATCAACCAAACTACGCTGAAAAGCTATATTGTTATTGTGATTGGGTACTTAAAAACGGATTCAAATTTATAAACTGCGAAGACTTAATCGACTAACAAAAAGGACGGAAATTTTCCGTCCTTTTTTGTTACCAAGATTTAATCACGTCACCCAAATACTCCCAATAGTTTTTCTGCTCAACTTCATTATTTGTAACCAGATTTACACACTCCAGTCCAGCTTTCGTTTCAATTTTCACAATACCAACGACTTGGTTTTCACTTATTGGTGCTTTTACCTCGTCTTTTATTTCGTATTCAATCTTGATATTGCCTTTCTCTCCCTTTTTCATAAAAGCATAAAACGGTTTTTCAGGACGGACGCCTACGCTATCAAACTTACCACCTAGTACTTTAGTAGATAATTCACCAAAATCACCCAAAACGTTTATCGTCTCGTAATTTGCAAAAGCAAAATCCAACTGTTTTGTTATAAGCGAAAATCTACTTTTACTACTACTTGAACCAATCACAACCGACACAATCTCCGTGTCTCCACGCTCAGCACTTGCAGCTAAACAAAATCCTGCTTCATTCGTAAATCCTGTTTTTCCGCCCGTACAACCTTTATAAAAACGCACTAATTTATTTGTGTTAACAAATTGAGTAACTCGTCCGTCAGGATGAGCAAAATCCTCAATCCAAATCTTAGAATACTCGTGATACTTATCGTGTTTTATCAACTCTCTTAACATTATGGACACGTCGTGAGCCGTAGAATACTGATCGCTAGCCGGCAAACCCGTACAGTTAACGAATTTTGTATTCAACATACCTAATTCCTTCGCACGATCATTCATTCTAGCAACGAATTCATCTTCACTACCAGATATAGTTTGCGCTAATTGTACGCAAGCATCGTTTGCGGAAACAACTATAATTCCCTTCAACAAATCCGAAATTGTGTACTCGTCACCAGTTTCTAAAAACATTTGCGAGCCACCCATACCCGACGCCTCGTCACTCACGATTACTTTGTCATCAAAACTAACCACACCATTCTCTATCGCTTCAAACCCTAATAGCGCCGTCATAATTTTCTGCATACTGGCTATAGGAAGCTTTTTATCGATTTCGTATCCACTAACAACGTAACCAGTTTTTGCATCAATCGTGTAAAACGCCTTACAGTCAGCAGAGGTATTCTCCGCAAAAACACCGCTCGTTATTGTCAATGAAAATACGAATACCGAAACTAATAATATAATCAATATTTTTCTCATAAATCCTCCT
>JAFQWW010000082.1 GCA_017407285.1 Clostridia bacterium | reverse complement strand
CCAATGGTTGTTTTCATCATACTTTAGAGTTTTATAGTCGTGGGTGTGCGCAGGGGGTGTAGTGTCTCCGTCTGGTTCGCCACACGCTACAAATACGCTTGTTGCAAGACATACTATAACTAAAATAAGGAATATCTTTGCTATTCGTTTTTTCATTCTTGTCTCCTATTTAAGTTCTATAGATACGTAGTTTTCAAGAAAATTAAATCGTTCTCTATTTCTTTCTCTTTTTGGTGTAGCCCTCTTTTACGCTCGCCTTTAGGTTTCGTCTTCGCTCTGACTCAGTCATCGTTTTGCGAGGTTTTTTGCCGACTGCGCCCGATTTTGGGCTTTTATTGCCTTTATTCCAAGGCTTGTCCTCTCGTTTACTATTTCTATTAGGCGTAGTG
Source organism: Clostridia bacterium (assembly GCA_017407285.1). Taxonomy (GTDB): domain Bacteria; phylum Bacillota; class Clostridia; order Christensenellales; family RUG350; genus RGIG2224. The sequence goes on along the minus strand of JAFQWW010000082.1, from coordinate 8,677 downwards.
GTCTTTTTTCTCTGTCCTGCTTTTTCTACCGCCAAACGACGTTTACCGACCTTTGCGCCAGTCAAGGTCAAAACGCGAGCGGATACGCTCTCTTCTACCTCTATAAAGGAATAGACGTCGGAGAGTTTGCACTCGGCTATCTTGTCCTTTTCTATATCGGATATTGCGGATATATAGTTTTTGAGTTTTTCGCCGTCAAAACCGTCTTTTTCGCCTACGTTTAGGAAAAATCTCTCCGTTTTAACGCCTGCTTTGGAGTTTATACGCTCTTTGACTCCAAACTCCTCACTCAAACCGCCTATACGGTATTCCTTTATCTCTTGACCAACTGCTTTTTCACAGTCCTTTATCCTATGTGCGGTGGGCTTTGTTAAAAAGGTTACAGCAACGCCCGATCTTCCTGCTCTACCCGTTCTACCTATTCTATGAACGTAATATTCTTCGCTATTAGGAGCGTCGTAGTTTATGATAAGTTCTACGTTTTTGACGTCTATACCGCGTGCTGCGACGTCGGTTGCTATCAATATATTCAAATTCCCCGACCTAAAGTCCTTCATAACGGCGTCACGGTGGCGTTGGAACATATCGCCGTGCAAAGCGCCTACTTTGTACTTAATCTCGGCACGCTCAAATTTTCTCTGTAACTCGTCCACTCTCTTTTTAGTATTACAAAAGACCAAACACAGTTTTGCGCTATAATCTTGCATCAAGCGAACTATGGCAGACGGTTTACTTTGTTCTGATAGTTTGACGAAGTACTGATCTATATCGGGCTTGTCCTCGTCCCCTATCTCTTTTACCATTGCGGGATTGTATTGGTATTTAGTGGATATCTCCTCTATCTCCGCGCTCATAGTAGCCGAGAACATAACGACTTGAAGTCCGCCACCCGTTGCCTCGAGTATAGTGTCTATATCGTCACGAAAACCCATATTGAGCATTTCGTCCGCCTCGTCCAACACGACGGTACGAGTATAAGTCAAATCAAGAGTTCTACGTCTTAGGTGATCCATTACCCTACCCGTCGTACCGATAATAATTTGCGGTTTTTTACGCAAGGTGTAGAGTTGGCGTTGAAAATTTTGTCCACCGTAGATACACGCAAAACGCAGTCCTTCGACGTACTCCGTTAGTTTTTTGAGTTCTACCTCTATCTGCATCGCAAGTTCTCTCGTCGGGCACAATATAAGCGCTTGAACGTCACGAACTTGTTTGTCTATGCTCTCAATAAGCGGTATTCCAAAAGCAAAAGTCTTTCCCGATCCCGTGGGCGCAAGTCCTACGACGTCACGACCTTCTCTCATCAAGGGTATAACGTCCTCTTGAATCTTGGTCAAGTCGTCAAAGCCCATTTTGTCTACGGCTTTTTGCATCTCGAATACGAGTTTCAAATCCTTAAATTTCATTAGTATCCTCTAAAATTGTATATAAATATATATTACCATATAAAAGTAAAAAAAGCAAAGGTAAGAAGATAAAAAAAGGAGTGAACGTTTCGTTCACTCCTTAAAAGGTTTACTTATTTTTTAGGACGGCCTTCTAGATACTGAATCTGCTTGATTTTATCATTTATACAAATGTCGTATACGAGATACAAGAGATAGAACACTGCTATCATCTGGAGAACACTCATAACGATAAGCCAAGCGCTATCCGTGAGTTTTACTACCTCGCCTGCAATCATCGGAGTCAAGGTTCCGGAGAAATTCAATATAAGCGCGATATTCAAGAAGTTCAACAACGCAAATCCAATAGCACTCCAATATACTCGTTTCTCGTTAGCGATGAACGCATACGCTAGAATAAGCGCGATACCTGCAATTGCAAGAGTAGGAGTCATATCTACTGCAAAGGTAGATGCGGCGAGCATGGTAAATCCTGCGATAAGCATTATCTCAACACGGCTCTTATTCTTAAAGTAAACGATAAGAGTGAACGCAAAGAGAAGGGCTGCAAAAGCAAGGTTCATCCACGTTGATACGCTATTTACGCTCTTATAATTTAGTCCTACTAAAGCGTACAAACCGAAGTTATCCATGGAGTACTGTAAGCCTTTAGTCAAGGTTGCGTAGTAGAATTCCCAAATATAGAAAGGTCTACCGTTCGTGATATAGTTCAAGCAGAAAGGTATGCTCAACACGTAGAAAGCAACTATAGATGCGATAGAACCGATGATAATGGCCTTTCTGGTGTCTGCCTTCTTAACGAAATTGTAGATTAAGAACGCTGCAACCAAGGGTACAAACCAAAGCATTTCTATCTTTATCAAAACGCCTGCAACGAGTGACACGAAAATACCTGTAAATCTCTTGCCGTTAGTCAAAGAGTTGATATTTACGATAAAGTAGAAGGTCAAGAGAGCGCAAAGAGCGAACAAACTGTCCATAGCACCCCAGTTAGAGGTAGCGGTCAATACGGTGGGAAGAACTGCCCACAAAAGACCTGCAACTACACCGCCTACCTGACCGATAAAGCGTTTAGCGAGTTTATACAAGAATACGATAATTACGCAGTCTGCAACGAGTGCGGGCAAACGATACAACAAGGTTGCCCAACCACCTACCAAACCTAGCGCGGTTTCAAGTTGAGCCAAGCCCCAGAGAATATATCCGTACAAAGGCATAGCAACTACGCCGTTGTTGGTCAAGGAATTGATACTCAAATTGTTAGCAGTCAAGTTAGATGCGATCTTACCCCACGCGTTCATATAAGTAGGATGACCGGTGTAGAAATAAGATAGGAGCAAACGAGCAATAATAGCTACGCCGATGACTGCAAAGATAACGCCCTTTCCTCTCAAAACGTTAGCAATAAATCCGTGACGAGAACCGTCATCGCCTGCGTTCAAATATCCGTGACGACGAATAAGGAGATAGATAAAATATCCTACAACGAGTACTAATACTGCGCCAAGCGCTACGTACAAAATACCGGTGAGGCCACCGTCTTCGGGAACGAAAATACCCAAGGTTGCAATATCCTCGCTATTTACACTCGCAGGATCAACCTTTATCATTTCAATAGAATCGAAATAAACCGTACCTTTAGCCTCTCCTCCGTTTGCACCGAGGTTAACGGTCAAGGTAACCTCACGGAACTCCGTAGTTACGTAGAAAGAGTAAACTCCGGACCAAGCGTTGGTGGTTGCCTTTTTCTTGGAAGTCTTTGCGATCAATTTAACGTTGTCGTCAAATCCAAGATAAGCGCCCTCGTATTTCGAGTCAGTTGATGCACCGCTAGTTGCAGATGGAAGATGCAATACTGCCGAAACTTTGTAAACGGCGTTAGGTTCAACCTGAATAGTCTGTTTAACGTAAGCGCGATTGAACGCATTGTTCTTAATACGCAAATAGGTATTTCCGTATTTTGAAATCTGGTCCGAACCACTGTGAGTAGCGGTATCAACGATAGATCCGTCAGGTGCTACCACTTCCCAATTAGCCAAAGCTTCCGCACTTTCAAAACTTCCGTTCTTTACGAGATCGTCACCAATTTCATGTTTTACGATCTCTCCGCACCCTGCAAAAGAAAAGAGGGTTGCAAGAACGATAAGCAAGCAAATCGCGGTACTCATAATTTTCTTCATAGTGAGTAAACCTCCATTTATCCTATAACTTAATTATGATATACGATTTTCAACTTTTTTGCAAGAGTTTTGGCTCATTTTATTAATAAATATATATTATTTATATCTTTTTAGCAAATTCTAGCAAGCCTCTTTCTTTGATAAAAGATAAAAGTGTATCGGAATAATCGTAATAGGGAGCAAGTGGTAAAAGTTTGACTCCCTCCTTTGCCGTCAAGTAATATCTAAAATGATATCCACCGTCGGGATAGATTTTCTTTATCCTCTCGTTTGCTCTATTTAATATTTCGTTTGAAATTTTGGCTATTTCGTATAATTCTTTCCTCATCAACTCCACTTTATAGTCCTCGTACTTGTAATTTTCGTCATACCCTTTTGCAATCTTTATCGCCTCGTTATCGGACAAACGTAACCACTCCTTTCCGCCTTCTATATCCAAACTATAATCTCGAACACCGTAAGGAGTTTTTTTAGATAAAAATTTCAAATAGGTTCGACAAACGATTAATGCAGACGAAAAGGCTAATTCTCGTATATCAAAATTACGTCTATCATACGCTTTCATAAACCTTGATATTGTCGTACTCAACTGATCTCCGCCACCCTTTTTTAGCCCGACCTTCTCAAAAACGCTATCGAGTTCTAAACACAAGTCAAACACCTTTAGGGTATTATCACAAGTTCGCCATTTAATCGTATCGATAACTTTGTCAAATTTTGACAAAATATCCTCACAGGTTGTTGAAAACTCCTCTCCTAATATTGCCAAACGATACGCATAATCACAAACTGACGGTATTTTGGAGAACAAGGAACACAAACTAGATGCGTAATCCTCACTCTTTATCGAAATCATCAGTTCACTGCTAAATATCACGCAATCGGGTACTTTCCCCTCTCTTTTTATGCACAATTCGCCGTATTCCATATTGCACTCACGAGACAGTACGTTTGATAAACTAAATTCGCTTGGAATAGCAACGAGAGTGGTGTCCTCGCAGTAACTTTCGATTTTTACGCGATTCAAAAACTCCTCCTCGCCGATTGCAACGATCACGCCCACGCCCTCGTCAAGCTTAAAATTTTGAGCGCAAGGCGTGTATCTTTGCACAACGTAATTAGATCTCTCCAAACAATCGTGAATATTATCCACGAACACGGTAGGTATACGCTTTGAGGATAATACTAAGACTTGCCCTGCCTTTTTGTCTAACCTATCCAACACGTCCACAACGTTTTCGTCAATCACGATTGTGTCCAATCCCTTTTTCTCTCTGTCTTGATCCAAGAGTATGCTTTTTTCGTAAATTTTCGCCATAAAAAATCACCTCGATTTGATTATAATCGAGGTGATAGGTCTCTTTTTGTTAATTTTTGTGTCTACTTGTCTTTTTTGAGGGATTTTACGTACTCGACCGCTCTTTTTACCCTCACGTCGTCGTATAAATAAAGTTTATCTAGCCAATGCAAGTATTTTTCATCTAAATCTTTCAATGCGTAGGTCGCAAGAGTCAACATTCTCCCCGGTCTTATCATATTTCGACCGATAATATCTCCCAACTCCTCTAGCGCACGTCTTCCGCTCAACGCTCTTTCAAAAAACTCGTCTATTTTCAAGATTTTTTGCATAATTTCGGGTGGTCTAACCCTATCTTTAAGGTTTTTCACACAAAATTCACTGCAAATATTGCACCCTAGAACGCTTTTATTTAGCATAGGTTGAGCCCAGTCTTCTATGCCGTCGTCCATTTGCCGTCTCAAGCATTTGTCGTAGTTAAATCCACCGTTTAGAGCATATGCCGGGCATAATTTCGTGCATATACCGCATTTTTCGCACCCAAGTGGCTCAACTTCACGACTAATTTTCATCTTCACGTTTTTCAATCTCACCGCACCAAGGGACAAAAGTGATCCGTACTCCGGGGTGAATATTAAGTCGTTTGCCCCTCTTACCCCTAAGCCTTGTTTTTCTGCGATTTTTTTGTAATCGCACTTGGGGTTTGCTATCACGCTCTCCCCGTCTGCTAAAGACTTGGAAAAAAGGTACGCCTCGTGGCTTGCAGGATAAAATGCGCCTATCTCGAACTCGTCCTCTAGATATAAAAAGGGCGTGTACCCTACTCCAAACACGACGATAGTATCCTCACCGTCCACGTCTGCAATCACGGGGTATCCACGCTCTTTTATTTTTTCTATTATCCTATCCATTAGCCCATTAAGGTTACGAGAATAGCTTTTTGTGCGTGCAATCTGTTTTCTGCCTCGTCAAAGATCTCTTTTGCATGCTCTTCAAAACAATCCTCGGTTACCTCTTCGCCACGGTGTGCAGGTAAACAATGCAACAATATGCTACCGGGTTTGGTGTAAGCCATATTGTCCAAATTTACCTGATAACCTTCAAAATCACGTTTTCTCTTCTCTGCCTCGCCTTCTTGTCCCATAGAAGCCCACACGTCGGTGTATACGACGTCTGCTCCTCTCATACCCTCGATAACGTCTTGAGTAATGGTGAGTTTGCCTTTCTTTTTACCCCATTCGATAAGTTTTCTATCCGGTTTATAGTCCTCGGGACATACGATAGTTACGTTCATTCCCATTTTGATACAACCAACTATCAAGGAGTTAGCCATATTGTTTCCGTCGCCTACAAAGGTGAGTTTGAGATTATCAAAACTGCCCTTGTATTCACGAATGGTCATAAGGTCGGCTAATACTTGACAAGGATGAGCGTAGTCCGTCAAACCGTTAATAACGGGAATACTTGCGTATTCTGCGAGTTGTTCGACGTCGCTTTGCTTGAAAGTTCTAATCATGATACCGTCTAAGTATCTGCTCAAAACTCTTGCCGTGTCTTTGATAGGCTCTCCTCTACCAATTTGCAAGTCGTTTCCCGACAAGAACAATGCGTTTCCACCGAGTTGGTACATTCCGACCTCAAAAGATACTCTCGTTCTAGTAGACGCTTTGGTAAAGATCATACCAAGAGTCTTGCCTGCTAAATTTTTCTTATGAGGCAAACCGTTCTTCTGCTCGTATTTGAGTTGGTCTGCAAGATTTAATAATTCGTGAATTTCCTCTTCACTCTTATCTAATAAGGTTAAAAAATCTTTTTTCATCCTAATACACTCTCCAAAATATTTATACCTTTATTAAGCTCTTCCACGCTAATATTCAAAGCGGGTAAAAGTCTAATTTTATCTTTTGCCGTCAAAACGATAAGTCCTTTCTCTAAACACTTGTTTTTAACTTCAACCGCGTTGTCCACCGAAACGCCGATCATAAGTCCCATGCCCGTTACGCCTTTTACGCCTTTTAACATAAGCAATCTCTCTTTTATGATCTTGCCCTTTTCTTTGACGTCTTCTAAAAACTCTTCGGTCAAACTGTTCAAAACGTAAACGCCACCGCTTGCGCACACAGGATTTCCACCAAAGGTAGATCCATGCGTTCCCGCAGTCATCGTAAATTCGCATTTATTACCAACCATGGTAGCACCCAAAGGTAGTCCACCTGCCAAGCCTTTTGCCGTGCTCAAGATATCGGGGGTTATACCGTATTGTTCGTAAGCGTACAACGTACCCGTTCTGCCGTTACCAGTTTGAACCTCGTCTATTATAAGTAAAATATCCTTTTCCTTACACACTTCGGCAACCTTTTGAACGTATTCTACGTCTAAAACGTTTACACCGCCCTCGCCTTGTACGAGTTCCATCATAACGGCGCAAGTTTTGTCCGAGATTTTACTCAACGTGTCTTGTATTTCGGGTTCGGAATAAACGAATCCTTCCAAAAATGGATCAAAATAGGTATGGAAAACGTCTTGAGCCGTTGCCGTTATCGTAGCCATAGTTCTACCGTGAAAACCGCCTTTTAGGGTGATTATCTCGTAACGATCACGACCGTACTTGTCAAAACTGTACTTTCTTGCACATTTTATAGCAAACTCGTTTGCCTCCGCGCCAGAGTTCGAGAAAAAGACCTTTTTCATTCCGGTACGCTCGGTGAGCATACTTGCAAGACGTGCACAAGGTTCACTGTAGTAAAGATTGGAGGTGTGAGCAACCTTTTTAACTTGTTCGGTTACGGCTTCCACCCAACCGTCGTCAGTTACGCCCATGGAGTTTACTGCAATACCCGAACCAAAATCTATATATTCTTTGCCATTTTCATCTAATACGGTACAACCGTGTCCTTTTACTATTAAAAGATCGGCACGGTTGTAAGTGTTAGCAACGTTTTCTTTGTCTAAAGTCTTAATATCAGTCATAATTAATAAAACATAGTTCCGATACCTTCATCGGACAATACTTCGATAAGAATGGAGTGAGGAACGCGACCGTCAATGATAAATACCTTTTGAACGCCACGTCTTATAGCCTCTATACAACAATTTACCTTAGGAATCATACCACCAGATATAACGCCCTCGTGGATAAGTCTAGGGGCATCGGATACTTGAATTGAAGGTATTAAGGACTCGTCGTCGTCTTTATCCCTCAAGATACCTCTTATATCGGTCATACTTATCATGCTGTACGCCTTAAGTTCGCCAGCCAAACGAGATGCAACGGTGTCTGCGTTTATGTTGTAAACGTTACCAGACTTGTCGTAACCAACGGTAGATATTACGGGGATATATCCTGCATCTAACAAATCGTGAATGGGTTGAACGTTGACGTTAGTAACGTTACCAACGAATCCCAATTCGTGGTTTATACGCTTTGCTTCGATCATTCCACCGTCAAGACCACAAAGACCGATTGCTTTGCCTCCCATGCGGTTTAAAATTGAGGCTAAATTCTTATTTACCTTTCCGCAAAGAACCATTTGGACTATTTCCGCAGTTTCCGCGTCAGTCTGACGAAGTCCGTCTATAAACTTCGTTTCCTTTCCCACCCTCTTCAACATATCGGAAATCTCCGGTCCACCACCGTGAACCAAGATAACTTTAATACCGATTTGAGTCAAGAGCACGATATCTTTCATAACGCAATCCACAAGTTCGGGATTGATCATAGCGTTTCCACCGTATTTAACTACGATGATTTGTCCTTTATACTTTTGAATATAAGGTAACGCTTGAGTTAAAAT
>JAFQWW010000081.1 GCA_017407285.1 Clostridia bacterium | reverse complement strand
TCTTTCCTTTTCGTACTCGTTGTGGATTCTAGCGTTCTCTTGCGAAATATCCGTCTTTTCTTCGTCGATATCGGTTTGTTTTTCCCCAACCTTCTTATCGTTGTCCGCTTTCAAGACGTTGACTCCGCTGATGAACTCTCCGCTCATAGACTGCTCTACGTCGTTCTTTACACCCGCTCTATCAACTTGTAGATATTCCTTCCTGTCATATTTCTTCTCTTCCGGTATCTCTACCTTGGTTTCTTCGTCCCACTCGTTTTTCAATCTTTCGAGTTCGCTCATCATATAACGCTTTCTCTCTTCTTGCGTCATAAAATTTGTGGCTATATTGCCGTCGACGAAGCTATCTTTTATAAGATTTGGCATAGTTCCTCCTTATTCCTTTTTTTCTAGTTCACTCATAATGGCTCGAAGTTTGGATTCTAGTACCAATACGCGCCTTTCGAGTTCTTCTAACAATAATCTTTCATACGTACTCATAGTCACCTCATATCTACCGTTATCACGGGATTACCAATGCGCTGTTTCGTGCCGTACGTTTGGAAAAAGACGCCTAGTTTTTTGAACCTTTTGTTTACGTTCAATTTCTTTTGCACGCCTTTTATCCATTCAAACTTCACGATTTCGTCGTCTAAAATCACGCCTACCGTGCCGTATTCTTGCATAGTTACGGTCAAGGATTTCAAAAATTTGCTCCTTTCCGGATAGCCCAAGTCCGTCATACCCGTGCGCCAATACATATAGGCAGGATAACCAAGTCGTCTACATTCCTCGCAAAAACTAATTAGTCTCGTCGTAGGTCTTTGCAAACTCGGCTCGAGTAGTGCTATCAATCCAGACGAATCTCCTACCGTTACCGTGCAAAAACTTGATATATCGTGGTCGCTCGTCAAATCTATTCTCCCACTCGTGGTGTCGTAAGATAGTAAAACGTTGTTTTTCACGAAATTTTGCTTTACTCCACCCTCGTCGCTTTCCATGCTCTTCATGAAAAGTGCTAGCCTATACACCCCTTTGTAGTAATTAGCGCGCGCATACGAGCCACGATCTCCGTATTCCTCGCTTAATACGACTTTGTTCATATTGGAGACCACCGCTCCGTCGAATACGTGTAGTCCTCTTTCGGATAAAAATACTATTCGGCTTCCGCACACCGCTACCGTGTTTTCATATATCCGCTCCGTCGAGGCGTAGACGTTTTTGACTGCAAATTCGCTTTGGTCTCCATATGCCGTTACTCGCTCTATTCCGTATTCTCGAAATACGTACAAATATCCACCGAAAGAGACTAGTTTTTTGAGTGCGCCACCGTAGTTTGCAAATTCGATATATCCGCCCGAATCCACGCCAATCGTCCAATCAGTCGGATCTAAGGTATCGGAAAACCATAGTTTTACCCCCTCGCCCGACACACACGCAAAAGCACGTTCACTATGTATGCACAAGTCTTTTACACTCGGTGCGCTCTCGACCTTAACTAGTTCCTCGCCCGACAGATAAAACAGTCCCTCACTCGCTCCAATTAGCAACACGTCGTCCTCGCCGTAACGATAGCACACCGCGGTGTACACTTCTCCAGTTTCGACGGATATCTCCTCGAATTTTTCTCCGTCTAGCAACACTAGGTAATACAACTTTCCACTCACGCCTTGCACGACTAATCTGTCGTTTGAGCCTAGTTCTTTGTCGTAACGCTTGTAAAACCACACGCCCGTTAGGTTTTCCTTTGGTTGAGGTAGGGCTCTCTCCTCTCCGCCTATTTTGATTTTTGCAGGTATAGTGCCACTACCTTGAGTCAGTTCTCCGTCACGTGCAACGAAATTGAAACAGTACTTACTCTCGGATAGATCTATCAAGTTTTCCGCAACGCCCGTGACGTAACCCCCGAATGCGTTTATCTTGAAATTTCTCCGCTCAGGCGCTCTCATTCTCGTCCTTGAAAAGGAAAACATTACAAACACCTCCTATACGGCAAACGTCTCTCCTTCACCCCTCGTCTACTCGCGCTTATCGCGCCACTAAAACGTCCGTCGTAATTGACGCTATCGTCGTATCTACCCGTGATGAGTGCAAATTCCCCTGCAACGCCGTAAGCCATAGTTCTCTCGCTTAAGTTAATCGGGGTGTCAACTGTGCCACCAAACTCCACCTCTTTGGGTAAATAGGTGTAGGTTATCTCGTATTCTCCGTCCTCTGCAACTTCTAAATACTCGGCTTTTTGTTTGAATTTTACCTTTTTATCGGTTTGGTCGCTCAAGCCTTTTATTTTGTAAACGCGCTCGGAAAAATCAGCGTACGCAATCTTGCCTCCAAACGACACGAGTTTTTCCGTTTTATAAAATGGCAAGTATTCTTCCGCTACCTCGCATAAAACGTTGTTAAACGCCAATACGAGTTGATTTAGACATTTCTCGTCCGAACTTTCCTCGCTCACTACGTCATCGGGAAGATCAAGTAGGCTCGCAACCTTTTCTAATACATTATTGATTTCCATAACTCCTCCTTCAAAAAAGAGCGCGTAGACGGTCCTCCCTCTCGCGCTCCTCTCTCTTTCTTATCTTTTCATTTTCTCTGTCCATATCACGGAGCATATTTTCCACGTATTCGATTCGCGTTTCACGCACCCTCGATATGCATCTTGCATCCAACGAATCGTACGGCAATACTACTTGACAGGAGTTTTTCCCCTCCCCTCGATGCACTTCGTATCTTTTTTTGGTTAAATTATAGACGGGGTAATATGCCCCGTCTATTTCCTTAAGTCTGTCCGCTATATCGAATACGTCGTGCGTGATTTTCACAACGACGTCACGCATTAGCAAATACCCGTGATACAAGCCTGACCAAAAGGTCTGTCGCAGATAAGATCGGCGTATTTTACCAAGGTTGCAGTGTAAGTCGCTTTGTTTACGTCTTGATGCAAAATACGGCCTTCCGCACCCTCAAGCCACTTCCAATCGCAAAGCTGGTGCAATTTGAAGTCCTTGGTATCCAAGAGATACATAGTTTTCTCGGGCACAAATCTGTCCGCTACTACGGGAATACCGTTGTAAGATACCGCCTTAAATCCACCGTCAAGGTTCATATAGTCGATATTTACTCTCTCGGTCATGAGTTCGTTTAAGTACACGCGTCTAGCGTCTGCAGATGCTACGATAAAGTTGATACCGCTACCCGCTCTCTCTTCAACCTTGTCGATAGCTTCTTGCATATCGGTTACGCTAAATCCAGAGGACAATTCTTTGGTGTAAGGTACGAGCCAAGAGTAATCCTCCTTGTTAAGACCGTAAAGTTTACCACTTTTTGCAAAAATTGCACCAAGACCGGTGAGTTCACGACCTAAAGAGTTTTGTACCGTAATATAATCTCCCGCTTTAAGCAATGTGTTTGCGCCTGCTTGTCCGTCTACGGTTACGATACAATTATCACGGTCTACGTGCATAATGCGACGTCCTTTTACTACTGCTCCACCGGCAGGATAGATATCAATTACCATACCTTCCATAAGGTTTCTAACGGAATCAAGTTTGAATTTGTTTGCGTTAGTGTTCTCTGCCCATTCCACTGCGGTTGCAAGTTTTCCGCTACCGTCACCGTAGAGCATACGTCCAAAGTTGAACTTACTTGCTCTAAGCAATCCTTCCATTTCGGCGTTCAAGAGGTTTACGAATGCGCCTGCAGAGGTTTCAGAGGCTCTAATTGCTTTATCAGATATGGAAATCTTGCCAAAAAGGTTTTTGAGTTCCAAAGTAAAGCGTTCGTACGCGTTTCCTGCAGCCGTGGGCAAATCTCCGTCTTCGTCTCCAGCGGAAATACCACCGTTAAGACCAAAGGGTACGAGTTTTACGATTTCTTTACCCCATACGTCGCTTGAGGTTTTCTCAATCGCGTTGTACAAGGGATTGGTCGAAGTGTTCAACTGTTCGCTAACCACTCCTAGATATAAAGTTTTCAATGCTTCTTCAGCGCTGTTTAAAGTTACCATTCTTTTTTCTCCTTTTATTTAGATAATAATTTTTCGGCAAGGCGCATAGCCTCACTCAAGTTTTTGGGCGTTTTGGGCGGTGTAACGAAGGTTTGTCCGCTACCGTCTAAAACTACCGGTGTTTCTTTGTTTATCTCGTTAAGATATTGCGAGATAATCTTGTCTCTTACCTTGGGCGATACGTAAACGTACTGCGCCAAAAATTCGTCGTCAGATGCCAATTCTTGAGGGGTTTTCCTCTCCTCCAAAATCTTGGTGTACGCCCTAATTAGTAGGTCGTCCGACAACGATAATTCGGGGTTTTCCACGATAATCTTCCCTATCTCCGCAGAACATTCTTTGGCTTTGGGAAATTCCGTCAAAAACGCCGTGATTTTTTCCTGCCAATCGTCTTGATCGTATATTGCCGTACTCTCTTTTTCCGCCTTCAACGCTTCGTTTTCCGCTTTAAGCTCTTCGCAAATCGAGCGTAATTGGTCAATAGTCATATCTTCAGACGATACAGATTTGATTTCTTCACTCATCGTGTACCTCCTTCTCTTCCGCAAATTTGCGGTGTTGATTTAGGTGAGAAGATATAATCTCGCTCTCACCGTTCGTGATGATTTCCGCAACGTGCTTTTCTATATGCACTTCGTGGTCGTCAAACTCCGATACCTCCATTTCCTGCCCCTCTCTCATATCCCTATTTTCTTTTTGTGCCTTTTTGGCGTTGAGCGTTGCGGTATCTTGAGCGCTATCCCACGCGCCGAAACCTAAGAGGTCAAGTACTCTGGATTTCATTCCTTGAGAGAGTTTTCCACTCTCGTCGAACAAGAGTCCGTGTCGGAGTAACTCAAAAACCATTTGTCGTCTTTGGGCGGGAGAATCCAACAATTCGTTGTCCGTTTCAAACACCAAATCGTCCGACGTCAAATCAGACGAGGTAAAGGACACCGTTTCGATATCTCCTCCTTCCCCTGCGATTCGTTTGAGTCTACGGGTTGTAACGAGCTGCTTCATGAGCCTCAAAATCATCTTTCCTATATCCCTTGCCGACTGGCGTAGGCTCTCTGCAGAAACGCTCAACCTTGACTCGTCTTGACGTATCAAAAGGTTTAAGGCTGCTCCACTCGTTGAAGTCGTAGGCGTTTGCGAAAACTGCATAAATTCGCTCACGCCACTAATCATGTTGAACTCCTCCAAAAGTTGCTTTTCCTCATACAAAAAGTCGGTAGGAACTTGTCCGTCGTTCAGCATTCTGGGCGGTGTACTACCCTGACGATATACGAGAATTTTTCCGGGGGCTAATCCCTCTTCTTCGAGATTGTCGCAGTCACACGAGCCGTCTTCGACTGCAAGCACACCCATTGCGATACGGTTCATAAATTCGTGCTTGCGGTTTTTGACTGCGTTATACGCTCTCTGCACCGGTATTACTCTCTCTATCACGCTGACTCCAAAAAAGGAACCTGCCTGACCTATTGCCGTTTGTCTGACGAAAGGAAATCCTCTCGCCCCGTCATCACCCACGCAATAAGGTAAATCTCCCAAATACAAGAGTTTATCCCCTGCCGTGATGACTAATTCTCCGAAAGGCTTGGTTTTAGTGGGCAAAACGTATTTTTCCAAAACTATTACGTGATCTTTTAGTTTTCCCGCTACCTTTTTAGTGATACTTGCAGTATAACCAAGTCCACCTAAAACCTCGGAAGTGTCCATCGTAAAGACGTTTACCTCCTCTCCTTTCACTTCCACACCCCATTTCTCGAAAACGTCGTCCACGTGATAAGCCTTTGCGTGAATAATAGACCTACACGACTTGACGTCGGGAGAATTAAGAGAATCGGGATATATCTCAAAAGGTGGAACGACTGTTATCGACACGTCGCCTTCTTTGATTCTATCCCCCGCTTTGTCCTTCCCTATCACCTTTCCAAGATTGGGATTCCACGTTACTTTATAAAAAACAGAACCACAGACCTCACTCCACAACGTTCCCTCTGCTAATCTCTCGGAGAGCAAACACTCGTCCTCGACTGAGGTTAGTAATCGGGTTACGAGTTTAGCAGACGATATATCTTCCGCGCCTTCTGAAACGGGACGAACGCGAACCTTGCCTTGTACGCGCGAGAGTTTACTAACACGAGTTTCTATAATAGGCGCTACGTGATTGTATACCTCTCTCTCCTGCCAAAAATACTCCCGTCCTCGCTCTTCAAGATCGCCACGAGGAGATATCTCGGCGTATTGGTTTCCAGCTAAATAGTTCATATTCAATCTCCACTGGAGTTCCAAACTATGCCTATCCTCTCTACGTCTTTCAAAGTCCTCACGCACCTCGTGGACGATGCTTTCGTACTCCTCTCTCGTCATAGTTCACCTCGAGAATTCTGTTTTTTCTTAGAAAACTTGCTATGTACGCCCTCTGGTACTATTTGAGAAGCAAACAAGGCGTACATTTTCTTCATACACTCTTCACAAATATTTAATTGATTGCGAAGATTGCCACGCTCGTGACGAACGGTATAATTTGCTAAATTTTTGCAACCGCCTACGTCACACTTTAATCTTTTTTCAATTTTTTCAATTTTCATTTTGATCTCCTTTTTTAGAACTCTTTTCCAGTTCTTTCAATAGTTTTTTTCTCTCTGCAATCAATTCTTCTACCGAACACTCTGAAAATTCCTCCGAATTTCCTCTATATTCAAGATAGGTTTTAAGTGCAGTAAGATCGGGCGGAACGTCTTTTTCCGTAACCCTACGCTTTACAAGTTCTACCGCGCCCGTTTCCGTGACTCCGTACTCGGAAACGATTTCGGTGGTTTTGTATCCGAGGGCTTTTTTGCGGAGCGCTTCTTCCGCCTCTTCGCGCTCTTTTTTTCGCTTTTTCATTATTCCTCCGATACTAACGCGACCTTAATTTTCTAATCAACAGTCGTTTGTCGCGTGCTATAAGCGATTCGGAAGGCTTGTCCTTTTCCGGACTTTTAGGTTTACTCATTACGTAATAACGCAGTTCGTCTAAGGCGTGATCCATAGTTTTTTTAGGTTTTTCCCCTACGTCGTAACGATACGCCTTAATCTCGTTTATGAGATTTACGCAGTTTTTGAAAATAAAGATTCTTGCAGGACGTTGTAAAAACAAACTTCTAACCCTCGCTATTCCGCTCCATAAATCTTTATTTACCTTGGTATTGACCAAGATATCACGCTCGTAAAATAAGTCGGCTACGCTCTTTTGAGAAGACAGCGTTCTCTGTTCCGCCGCGCTATCTATAAGGGCGTGCAATCGTCCTTTCGAGTCTCTCGGCCAGCCCAAACTATTCGCTATTTTCTTAATCTTTTCTGCGTGATAATCCACGTCCTTTTCCGCCTCGTAATGCTCGGCTATGACGTAAACGTTGCCGTCGTAATCTATAGCGTAAAAGTGCGCGGATAGAGGGTTGTGTAACCCCGGATCAATAGATATAGTATCGTACCACTCAGGTGGAATTGTTATAGGATCAACTACGTGAACGCTCTCGTCAAATTCGGGATAAACTAAGCCGGACTGCGCCTTGAATTTGCCCGATTTTCGGGTTTCAAGTTCTTCCTTACTCATCATGCTTTCGAGTTTTTTGGTTTCTTTAGGGTTGAGATAAGGATTATCCGACCAATCCATCGTGGTATACCACACGTCGGGGTTATTACTCATATAGATATCGTCGTACACCCACGTCAATCCCTTCAAAGGAGTCATCGTACACCAAACGTCCCCTTCTCTGTCCAAAACTCTCATTACGCACTCGTCGTAAACGTCCTTGTCCGGTTCTTCGTCAAACCACACGAAATCCAAACTTGCGCCCTGAAATTTCTCTCGTCCTTGATCCAAACTCTTAAATCCAATGGTGGATTTTCCACCGAAAACGTTTTTTATGACTATGTGATCGATTATGCCGTTTTCAGGAAATCCCTTT
>JAFQWW010000080.1 GCA_017407285.1 Clostridia bacterium | reverse complement strand
ATGTTTTTCTTTCCTTTATCCTTAAAATCGCTTTTTACATAATTAAACATTGTTTTTCCTATTCCTTGGGGGACAAAGGCGAGAGTCGAACGATATTCGTGATAGAGAAAATCGCAAGCACGCCCCCTAAATACCCTAGAGGACAAGGAAAGCCTAGAAGCAAGCCCTTGTAAAGAGGAGTTTTTGAAACAATTTTGGAAAAAGTGATGAAATTTCATTTTTTATATGGTACAATAGATAGGATAAAAAATTAAGAGGTCTATAATGGGAAAAATAATTGCATTTGCAAACCAAAAAGGCGGTGTCGGAAAAACCACGACTTGCATCAATCTTGCCGCATACTTGGCTCTTGAAGGGTATAAAGTGTTAGTTATCGACATGGACCCTCAAGGAAACGCAAGTAGCGGATTGGGCGCAGAAAAATCGCGCGACACTAAATCTATCTACGACGTAATTATCGGGGAGGCTAGTCCTACCGATATGGATATTTATCAGCGCACTAAGATACATACCTTGCGCGTGCTACCAACTAATATTGATTTAGCAGGTGCGGAGGTCGAGCTTGCAAGTATCAAAACTAGACGTGAACTCATAGTCAAGGACAAGCTTTCCGAGATAAAAGGAAAATTCGACTTTATCTTCATAGACTGTCCCCCCTCTTTGGGATTATTGACTATAAACGCTTTGACGGCAGCGGATCAAGTAGTTATCCCTATTCAATGCGAGTTTTTCGCCCTAGAAGGCTTGAGCCAACTTATGAATACGGTTAGACTTATCAAAAAACACCTCAATCCCGATCTTGATATAGACGGCGTAGTGTTGACCTTGTTTGACGGAAGAAGCAATCTTTCCAAACAAGTAGCGGACGAGGTCAAAAAATTCTTTGACAAAAAACTCTACAAGACCTTTATCCCCCGTAATATTCGATTGGCGGAAGCGCCGAGTTACGGACTCCCCGTTGCCCTCTACGACAAACGTTGTCCGGGCGCTAAAGCGTACCACAGTTTGACGAAAGAGTTTATGAAACGTCACAAACTTAAATAAGGAGAAAAGTTATGGCTACAAAAAAAGGTTTAGGTAAAGGAATATTCGCCCTCTTTTCCGATATGGAAGAAGAGGAAAGCGCTATCTTAACCCAAGAAGATAAAGAAATAGTAGAAACCCCCGTTCCCGTAAAATCGGAGTCTACAGCGGACGGAATTACCCAAGTTTCGGTGTACATGATAGATCCCAACCCCGACCAACCTCGTAAAACTTTTGAGGAAGGACCGCTAAAGGAACTTTCCGAGTCTATCAAAATACACGGCGTTATCCAACCTTTGGTAGTTACCCCCACCCAAGGCAATAGATATATGATTATTGCGGGTGAAAGACGTTTTAGAGCGGCTCGTCAAGCAGGGCTTGAGACCTTACCCGTCATCGTTCGTGACTACAATCCTAGACAAATAAAAGAAATCGCCTTGATTGAAAACTTGCAAAGAGAGGACTTGAATCCTATCGAGGCGGCGCTTGCTATAAAGCAACTTATGGACCACTACGATTGCACGCAAGAAACTGTAGCAACTCGTATCGGTAAAAGTAGATCGGCGGTAACTAATATTCTCCGTCTACTCTCCCTTGCTCCCCCCGTCGTAGAACTCGTACGCCAAGGCAAACTTTCTTCCGGTCACGCGCGTACTTTGGTAGTCGTAGACGACGTGGACACGCAGGTTAAATTTGCAAACCAAGCAGCGGATGGCAAACTCACGGTTAGAGATCTAGAAAAACTCGTTAGAAAGTATCTAAATCCCGAAAAATATGCAAAAAATAAGACCGAAACTCAAAGTGTGGAACTTCGTGGGCTAATAAACGATATGCAACACGTTCTTGCAACCAAGGTTCGCGCTATAGGCAACGACACTAAGGGTAGAATATATATCGACTATTATACCCGTGACGATTTGGACAGACTTCGTGAGTATATGGATATACTCGCAAAAAATAGCGACAGATAATGGAAACTATACATTCATTCACTATAGACCACGACGAGCACGGCGAGGGATTTTATCTCTCCACCGACGTTTCGGGAATACAAACCTACGATTTGAGATTCGTCTATCCCAACTCGGGTGACTATCTCCCCTCTCCCGTCATGCACACTATAGAGCATCTTTTAGCAACCGTTATGAGAAACTCTAAAAAAAGTGAGGACGTAGTTTACTTCGGACCTATGGGCTGTAGAACGGGTTTTTATCTTTTGCTTAAAAACTCTACGCTAACTGAGGCGAGAGAACTCACGAAAGAGAGTATAAAGATTAGTCTAACCTTAAACACCGTTCCCGGTGCCGAGAAAAAACAATGTGGTAATTATTTGGAACACGATTTAGAGGGCGCAAAGGTCGCACTCGCAAAATATCTCGCTATTTTGGAAAAAATTGCGTGATTTTGGTCAAAAAAAGTAGCCAAAATTTAATTATTATTGTATAATAACTTTTGGTAATAAATTTTATAAATATTTTTGGAGGATATAAAAATGGCATTAGTAAACACCAAAGAGATGTTTAAGAAAGCTTATGACGGCGGTTACGCTATCGGTGCTTTCAACGTAAACAATATGGAAATCGTTCAGGGTATCACTGAGGCTTGTAAAGAAGAGAACGCTCCCGTTATTCTTCAGGTTTCTAAGGGCGCACGCGCTTACGCAAACCACACCTACCTCGTTAAACTCGTAGAAGCAGCAGTTATCGAGTGTCCTGAAATCCCCGTTGCACTTCACTTGGACCACGGTCCCGACTTCGAGACCTGTAAGGCTTGTATCGACGGCGGTTTCACCTCTGTTATGATCGACGGCTCCGCTCACGCTTTCAAAGACAACATCGAACTCACCCGTAAGGTAGTTGAGTACGCACACGATCGTGGCGTAGTTGTAGAAGGCGAGCTTGGAACCTTGTCTGGTATCGAGGACGAAGTAAGCCACGAAGTTGGTTCTTACACCAGACCCGAAGAGGTAGAAGAGTTCGTTCAGAAAACTGGCGTTGACTCCTTGGCTATCGCTATCGGAACTTCCCACGGCGCATACAAATTCAAACCCGAACAGTGCACCCGTAACGAGAAAGGTATCCTCGTTCCCCCCGCACTCCGCTTTGATATCTTAGAAGAAGTTTCCAAACGTCTTCCCGGATTCCCCATCGTTTTGCACGGTTCTTCTTCCGTTCCCCAAGAATGGGTAAAGGTAGTTAACGAGCACGGCGGAAAGATGCCCGATGCAATCGGCGTGCCCGAAGAGCAACTCAGAAAAGCAGCTCAGCTCTCCGTATGTAAGATCAACATCGACTCCGACCTTCGTCTTGCAATGACCGGTACTATCCGTCAGTTCTTTGACGAGAACCCCTCCAAGTTCGACCCCAGAGAATATTTGAAACCTGCAAGAGCAAACATCAAGGCATTGGTTAGCCACAAACTCCGCGACGTATTGGGTTGCGCAGGCAAAGCTTAATAAGTTTTCTACAAAAGATAACTTACAAAAGACAAAAGGCACGCGAAAGCGTGCCTTTATTTTACTCTTTTTATTGTGTTTGTGCGCTAAACGTGGTATAATAATGATAGGAGGGAAGATTATGATAAAGACGAGAGCACAACAAACGGAAACTTTTGAGTGTAATAATGACGGAAACAAGGCGTTTACCTTGTTTAACCTCAAGGAATTTGAGGGAATTAGTGATAAAATAGTGCAGTTTTCTTACGTTGAGATAGAGGTTGGAGAGGGCGTACCCTTTCACACCCACACAAAAGACGCCGAGAACTACTACATAATATCGGGAAAAGGACTTTACGACGACAACGGAAAAGTCGTTGAGGTTGGCGCAGGTACTATTACCTTTACACCTCAAGGGGAAGGACACGCATTGAAAAACGTAGGGGCGGACAAACTCTGCTTTATTGCATTGGTTTTGAAAAAATAATATGATAGAGAAATATTCTTTTGACGGAGAGGACTTTCTCTCCGTGCTCCAATTTGAGTCTTGGAAAATAGGGATATTGCGCTATAGTGAAAGATTCTCCTCTTTTTCTCGACTTGAGCGACACAATCTCACGGACGAAGCCTTTATTCTATTAGAGGGATCTGCCACACTTTACACCGACACTGAAAGCGTGGAAATGCAAAAATGCGTGGTGTATAACATAAAGAAGGGTGTTTGGCACCATATCGTGGTAGATGAGAACACGACGGTTATGGTGGTTGAAAACAGTAGTACCTCTAGCGAAAATACCGATATAAAATTTTTGTAAACAAAAAAAGCATACTTAGCGTGTTATCCTTAACGGAGAACACGCTAAAACTATGATTGCCCTTGCGGGCAAGTTATGGGTGATGATATGCTTCGCATAGTTATGATTGGCCTCGCCAAGTTTAAGGTTTGATGGGCAATCATATCATAACTATGCGTAGCAAATTCATAACGGAGAGCGAAAGCGAGCCTCATAACTCTAAACTAAAACAAACAGAAAAGAGCAGACATACAAGATTTTATCGGTCTTGTGT
>JAFQWW010000079.1 GCA_017407285.1 Clostridia bacterium | reverse complement strand
GCCGACGAGCAAACGGCGGGATAAAAAAAAGAAAGGCAAGAGCCTTTCTTTTTTTGTCCCGACACAACGCGTAGTCGGCGCATGGTACACCCGGCGGGATTTGGGGAGCGTAGCGCTGTGAACGAAGTGAACCACACTTTCAAACTATCCTCGTCTGAGTACAAGCAGAGCCGACGAGCAAACGGCGGGATAAAAAAAAGAAAGGCAAAAGCCTTTCTTTTTTTGTCTCGACACGACGCGTAGTCGGCGCATGGCGCACCCGGCGGGATTTGGGGAGCGTAGCGTTGTGAACGGAGTGAACCACACTTTCAAACTGTCTCGTTTGGGTACAAGCAGAGCCGACGAGCAAACGGCGGGATAAAAAAAAGAAAGGCAAGAGCCTTTCTTTTTTTGTCCCGACACAACGCGTAGTCGGCGCATGGTACACCCGGCGGGATTTGAACCCACAACAACGCCGTCGGAGGGCATCGTTTTATCCAGTTAGACTACGGATGCTAGTAACGTCGTTTTACTATTTTAATTTTTCGTATAGCGCTATAAAGTCTTGAGGAGATAGTTTTTCGCCACGAATAGCGGTATCAAAGCCCATTTCGGTAATTACACTATCGAAGTCCTCGCCTTTTACCCCGTAGTTTGACAAAAGATTGTTTCTCAAAGTCTTTCTACGCATAGAAAAAGCGGCACGAACGAGTTTTAACACTCCTTTTATATCACAGTTTCTATTCTCGTCCACCTCGACGGTTACGACTGCGGAGTCTACGTCGGGCACGGGATAGAACATTTTTCTGTTTACCTGACGGGTAATACGAGCGTGACCGTATAGCGCTACCGCCACCGATATTACTCCGTATTCTTTATCCCCGGCTTTTGCAGTCAAACGTTCCGCGACCTCTTTTTGGACCATAACGGTAACCGATTTTGCCTTTATCGTACTTTCCAAAAAGCGCATAATTAGTTGGGTGGATATGTAGTAAGGAATATTTGCAACGACCTTAAAGTTATCCCCAACTAAACTTCTAATTTCCTCGTCACTAACCTTCATTATATCGTTATGGACAAGGGTAAAATTGTCAAATTTTTCAAATTTTTCTTTTAATTCGGAGATAAGTCTATCGTCTATCTCCACGCTGACTACGGATTTTGCCTTCTCCAACAACGGTTCGGTCAGTGCTCCTGCTCCCGGTCCAACCTCTAAAACGACGTCCTCTTTTGACACTAAGGCGTCGTCTACTATGGCTCTTAACAAATTTTTATCGGACAAAAAATTTTGTCCGTATTTTTTCAAAAACTTAAAATCTTTCATTTTTTGGAATATTTCTATTTCCTTTTCTCAATATAATTATATACAAAAGATCGTGAAGCACTAAAGAGGAAGCGCAAGGGGCAACCCTTGCGTAATTTTATACCTAACGAATTATTTCTCCATCGTGCGGACCAAGAGAGTTGCGCCAAGCGACTTTGCAATCTCTCTGCATTTTTCCACACTCTCCGCTCCTATATCTTCCATAACGCTCATTCTAATATCGAACTTGCCCGTTTTTGCGCAACGTGAGGTAAATTCTAACATACTCTCGTACGCATCACGGTATATAGGATGACAAAGCTTATCGTAGGACTCTTTGTCGGGGGCGTTCAAACTAACCGATATCACGTCCACCGCACCCACGAGCTCGTCCACTATTTTTTCTCCGTAGATTAAAAGTCCGTGGCCGTTGGTGTTTAGTCTAACCTTACCACCTTTCTCCCTCACCCGTCTTCCTATACTAACGAGGTTGTCAAGTCTACAAGTAGGTTCACCAAATCCGCAAAATACGACTTCGTCATAATTTTTTACCTCGCCTAAAAGATCAAGAACTTCCTTGACTGTCGGCTCTCTGTCTATCCATAGTTCGTAGTCTTTTATGCCGTTTTTATAATTGCGTATACAAAACTCACACGCATTAGTGCAGTCGTTAGTAAGATTTATATAAGCGCTATTTCCTATTTTGTAGACGTATTCACTCATAGTCCAAAAAACCTCTTTGCGTTATCAGTCGTAATTTTCTCAAGTTCTTGAGCGGTAAAGCCCAATACGTTAGCCACGTGATTTAGGGTGTATTCAATAAATTTCGGTTCGTTCATCTCCACCTTCCAACGAACAGGAACGGGAGTCATATACGGACAATCGGTCTCTAGCAAAAGTCTATCCAAAGAAACCGCTCTCAAAACGTCCTCTTTTTTGGCGTTTTTATAGGTTACTGCGCCACCGAAAGCAAAGTATGCGTCCAATCTTTGAAACTCTCTTACCAGCTCCGCCGAACCGCTATAACAATGCAATAAAACGCCATTGTTGAGTCTATTTTTATGTTTTTTGAGTATATCTAAAGTGTCTTGATACGCGTCCCTTACGTGCAACACGATAGGTAAACCTACCTCGTCCGCCAACACGATTTGCTCTTCAAACACCTTCTTTTGCACCTCGCGAGGAGAAAGATCTCGGTAATAATCCAAGCCTATCTCGCCTATCGCCACTACCTTTTTGTCTTTAGCGTGACTTTTATAAAACTCTAACTCAACGTGCGAAAAACTCTCTGCGTCGTGCGGATGACAACCAAGGGTAGCGTACACTTTATCGTATTTTTTAGCAAGGTCATACGCAAGTTTACTGCTTTTATAGTCGTATCCGGGTACAATAACGGTTTCGAGCCAAGGTGATGATAAAATCTCCTCGGCTCTACCAATTAAATCTTCGTCGTTTAGATGTGCGTGCGTGTCTATCACTTATCTTACTCCGCTACCTGCAGGAATATCACTAGAGGGTGCGATGATGCTAAGTTTGCCCTCTTTGTCTTCTGCGCAAAGTATCATACCTTCACTCATAATGCCTCTAAGCTTTGCAGGTTTTAGGTTAGCAACTAATACGATTTGCTTTCCTACCAACTCTTCGCAAGTAAAGTGTTTAGCGATACCACTAACGACCGTACGAGGTTTTTCCTCTCCTGCATCTACCGTCAAACGCAAAAGTTTATCCGCTTTCTCCACCGGTTCTGCCGAAAGTATTTTCGCAGTAACCAACTTAACTTTAGCAAAGTCATCTATAGTAATTTCCGTATTTTCAACTATTTCTTCTTTCTTCTCTTCCACTTTTTTCTCCGCTCCTGCTTTGAGTTCTTCCGCTCTCTTTTCCATAGCCTCTAACTCTTTCTTAACGTCTATTCTGGGGAACAAAGGTGCGCCTTTTGTAACCTTTACGCCACAAGAACCTTTACCAAATACCAAGGTATTGAAATTTTGTTCCTCTACCTTCGTGCCCATAGCCTCGAATATCTTATCCGGAGTCGTGGTCAAGAAAGGTTTCAAAAGTATAGCGGAAATTCTGATAGCCTCGGACAAGTTATACATAACGCGAGACAATCTCTCCTTGTTTCCCTCTTTGTTTAGTTGCCAAGGCATGGTCTCGTCAATATATTTATTTGCTCTAGATATAAGTTTCCATATCTCAACTAACGCATCAGGCGCGTTAAGTTTGTCCATAGCGGAGGACACTTTCTCGTAAAGCGCGTTTGCAACCTCTTCTAGTTCGATATCAAAACTTACCTTCTCTCCCACAGCTTCAGGTATAATTCCGTCAAAGTACTGGGTTATCATTGCGCTCGTACGTGATACGAGGTTACCCAAATCGTTTGCAAGATCGTTATTTATACGCATCAACAAAGACTCGTTAGTGTACATACCGTCTTGACCGAAAGGTACTTCTCTTAACAAGAAATATCTAATAGCGTCTACGCCAAAACGTGCGCATAACTCAACGGGATCAATGATATTACCTTTAGACTTACTTATCTTATCTCCACCCAAGGTGAGCCAACCGTGACCGTAAACCTGTTTAGGTAGAGGAATATCTAACGCCATCAAAAGTGCGGGCCACGTGATAGAGTGGAATCTAACGATTTCTTTACCCATCAAATGCAAGTCTGCAGGCCAATATTTTTGGAAGTTAGAATCGTCCTCGCTCATATATCCTAACGCCGTTATGTAGTTAGTCAAAGCGTCAAGCCATACGTAGACTACGTGCTCGGGATCGAACTCAACGGGAATACCCCACTTAAAAGAGTTACGAGAAACCGCCAAATCTTGAAGACCGGGACGCAAGAAATTGTTAAGCATCTCGTTTCTTCTGCTCTTGGGTTGTAAAAACTCTTCGTTCTCTTCAATGAGTTTAATAAGTCTATCCTGATACTTGGTCATACGGAAGAAATAACTCTCTTCCTTGGTCAAGTTTACCTCACGACCACAGTCCGGACACTTTCCGTCCACGAGCTGGGTTTTGGTCCAGAAAGACTCGCACTGCACGCAGTACCAACCTTCGTATTCTCCTTTGTAGATATCGCCCTGTTCGTAAAGTTTGTTGAAAATCTTCTTAACCGCGCTAACGTGCTCGTCGTCCGTAGTACGGATAAACTTATCGTAAGAAATGTCCAAAAGTTTCCACAAATCCACGAGGGTTTGTACCTGCATATCAACGTAGGCTTTGGGCTCCATATTAGCCTCTTTCGCCTTTTGTTCAATCTTCTGACCGTGCTCGTCCGTTCCCGTCAAATAAAAAACGTCGTAGCCCTGCATTCGTTTAAAACGCGCAAGCGCGTCACAGATAACGGTCGTATAACAAGTACCTAAATGCCATTTTCCGCTCGGATAATAAATCGGAGTGGTTATATAATATTTTTCAGCCACTTTTCTGCCTCCTCATGGATAATATCCAATATATATTACATTATTTTCTAAAAATTGTAAAACGAAATGATTTGATTTTTTGCTTAGTGCTTACATTTAGATGGAAAAACTATTTTCTCACTCTTAGCACGCATAACGTCGCCCACGAGTTCAAATCCAAATTTCAAGAAATACTCCGACTTGGAATTGACCTCTACCACCTTACACAAATCCATTACTTTGTTTATCATAGATCGGGTTAAAAAGTCCCCGAAACCTTTACCTCTTGCACCCTCTATCAGTCCCACAAACTCTATTCTTATCGTGTCGGACGAAAGGTATCTTGCGCACCCAACTCCACTCGGACGATCTCCTAAAATGAAGAGCAAGTTCATAGTGCAAGATCTATCAAACTTATGATTACACTCTGCGGAGATTTTCTCTAATACCTCCACGTCGTCAATCGCAACAGCGCAAAACATTACTCCCTCTCCTCCGGAAAATCTTCCGCGCGACCAACTACCACCGTACCGCAATCCTCCTCGCCTTCACTATCTTCTGCGTTCGGGATATCGCTCTTTTTAAGGTCGTACTTAGAATAAAATATAAACCCACCGATCAAGGCTACTAATACGCCTATAAACACGAGCCAACCCAATCCCCACTGTACACTCTCAGGTTGAGTAGTAGCGCCCTCTCTGAAACCTATCAAGTCAAGCAATACACCTATAAATAGTAAAGCAACGGACTGAGATAATTTATTACCCAAAGTCATAAAGCCAGTGTAGGTAGCGGTGTTGTCAACGTTGGTTTTCATCTTCTCCACCGTTATCGCGTCTCCCATCATACCGGACGGCATAGAGTACAACGCGCCTATACCACCACCGGCTAACGCAAGTCCGGGGAATAATGTTAAGGCTAAACTATCGGGAGAAATGCTTGCTCTCACGATAAATACTCCCAACAAATACAACACGCCCACGATGGACACAACTATACCCGACAATACGGCGGTACGTTTGTCAAATCTCTTAACTATCCATATCCATACAGGTTGAGAGAATATGGTCATCAAGAAAAGCGAGGCTACCAAGGCGTACATAACCGTGGTGTCCAAGGTAAACGAATAGGTAAACAAATGGAAACCTGCGCTCGTCAAGAACGCCGTAGCCATCAAAGAAATAGAATACGCAAGTATAACGTTTCTATATATAGGTTTTTTGAGTACGGTAAAGAAATCCTTAAAAATCGTAAAAAGTGATTTTTTGGGTGGTCTTTCCTCTTTTTCTAATTTTGCCTTCAACCTTGGCACTTGGGAAAAACTTCCCATAAAACTCAAGGTCGCGCACACCAAAAGCACGGCGCTCGTTATATACGCCATATTAGTATAACTAGCAGGGTTATATCGTCCGTCCGCGTACTCCGCTGTAGGCGCTTGCATGATACTCATCAAAACGGTAGGCAAGATAGTACCAACGAGCATAAATACGCTTCTAACGCTTTGTATTGCCGTTCTCTCGTTATAATCTCCCGTTATCTCCACCGATAGCGCCGAGTTAGGCGTATTGTAGAAGGTGGTCATAAGGTTAAACAACATCATGGCGCACACGAACCACAAAAACTTAACCGTGCTAGACGCCTCTTGCGGTACGTTCCATAACAAAACGTTTACTATAGCCATACCGAATATGGCAATAAACATATACCAATGACGTCTACCGAACAAAACGCTTCTCTTTCTATCGGACAAATATCCAACGATGGGATCGGTCAAAGCGTCCCAAACCGTCGCTATCGAGTACGCCAAGCCCATAAGCGAGCCCGACACACCGCAAACCGTCGTGCCGAAGAACATAAAGAAACTACCTATCGTATTGGTAACCAAACTAAACCCCAAGTCACCAAGTCCGTACAAGGCTTTTCCACCCGTAGATAATACGGGTTTGTTTTTTACTGAAACGTTACGCATCTATCTTCTCTACTTCCCGCCTTTCTCCGTTTTCATAAAGGTAGGCATTATTATCTCCCACCGCGCCAATCAATTTTCCGTCCTCGAAATACACACCGCAATCGTTCTCAATGCATAGTCCCAAAGCGTAGTCTGATTTCATCTTTTCCCAACTATCCACTCTTTCTTTTTCCGAAAAATGGGGCACGCATATTCCCTTTATTAGTCCCAAACCGTCCAAAACGGCGTAATCAGAGGAGCCACCCTCCATCATCATGTAGTCGCTATGCGCCTTTTCAAACCAACAAATAGCGCCGGCAGAGAGTCCGCATAATACGACGCCTCTTTCGTACGCCTCGATCAAAAGCTTATCAAGTCCGCTCTTTTTCCATTCGTCGAGCATATATTTCGTGTCCCCACCGCCAACGTATATAATATCGGCTTTTTGGATCTTTTCCGCTATATGCTCCATACTCATCTCGCCTTTTGTGGATATGGCAACGTCCACCTTGGCGCCAAGCTCAGAGGTGTAGGTCTTTCTAAAGGTATTAAAATAGGGTTTACTATCGTGGCTTGCTGTCGGGATAAATAACGCGTAGGTACGCTTATCCTCACTCTTTACGAGATTTGCAATAAAAGTGTCCACCTTCAACGTGGTCTTTTCCTTGAGTTCTCCTCCCCCTATTACTACCAACCTTTTCACTAAAATTCAACCTCCAATCCGTCGTATGCAGTCAAGAAAGTTTTTTCTCCCGCGATTTTGGAAAATTTGTCGTAGGTTACGTCTACGCCGTTATGAGAAAAATGAGTAAGCACGAAACGAGTCTTGTCGTCCGCAACACCCACTCTTTTGAGTTCTTCTCGTAGCGCTACGCATCTATCAAAGGTAAGATGACCAACGTAGGTACATTTTCCCATAGCCTCGGTGCAGTCCAAAGATATCATATCCAAAGGTTTATTTAAGGTCTTAAGATACGCCCAACTCTCCTCGGGATACTCACTCGTATCGTTGGAGTAAAACAAGGTCTTTCCGTCCTTTTCAATAATGTATACGACGGGAGAAGAACTTGCGCCGTGCGCCGCGCGAATAGCGGTAACGGTATAGTCTTCAACCTTGAAAGGTTTGTTGAGTTCTATTTGTCTAACCTCAACCGCCGTCATCTTGTATTTATCAATTACGGCTTTGATACGATTATAACCGTCCGTATCAGAATAAAAAACCATAGGAGTTTTATCCGTCAAATGCGCAAAACCATCTATTCTCATCTCCAAATCCTCTTCGTACAAGTGATCGCTATGAGAGTGAGTAATCAAACAACTGTGAATTTTTTGAAGAGGGAAATTGTACTGCAAATAATGCATATAGGTATCCGCAGGGAAATCAATAAGCAATTTATCGTCTATTAAAGCTTGACTTCTCGTTCTAACGTTTCTACCGCCCAACGCTCTAGCCTTTTTACAATTATCACATTCGCAAAACAAAGCGGGGATTCCTTCTGCTGCCGCAGTACCCAAATACTTAATTTTCATAATAACCTCTCAGAATAGTTATATTCTTAATATTTTAACACAAATAAAAGCTAATTGCAATATCAAAAAACAAAATATAGCCCATATATTG
>JAFQWW010000078.1 GCA_017407285.1 Clostridia bacterium | reverse complement strand
GGAGGAGAAGGCAGTATAGACTCCGTGACGGTAGAGGAAGGCGAGAGCGTATCTGCACCTGACATGAGTGGGGTTTTAGCTCCCGACGGTTACGAGTTTTCCTATTGGGCGGACGAGAATGGCGCGGAGTACGATTTTTCCACCCTTGTCACGAGTGATATTACCTTGACTGCACAGTGGGTAAAGGTAGCTGAAGAGATATTCGTGGTTTACGACGACGTTATTACGGGCTTGACTGATTACGGTAAAACTTTGACCAACGTACAAATCCCCGTAAGTATAGACGGAGTAGAAATAACTGCTATATTTGCAAACGCGTTTAAGGATAATAAGGTTATTAAGACCTTGACTTTTGAGAGCGGTAGTAAGGTTACGTCGATTGGTTCAAACGCTTTCGATAACTCAACCTTGGAGAATATTCACGTTCCTGCAAGCATAACGTCCCTTGATATTACACTCTTTAACTATAATGACGGCAGTTCGTGTGGTTCTATTAAAAATTTCATGGTGGACGAAGATAACGAAAACTATTCGTCTATAGACGGTAACTTGTACAATAAAGATAAAACCGTTTTGCTTGCGTACGCATTAGGCAAGGACGATAGAACCTTCGCCCTCCCTGATAGCGTAAAGGAGATAGGCGATTACTCTTGTTTTTCCGCTAAATTTAGTAATATAGAATTCGGAGAAAATTCTAGCCTCGAGGCTATAGGAGAATATGCTTTTCAATGGGCTAGCCTTGAGAGTGTGACAATACCTGCAAGCGTTAAAACCATCGAGTGTTGTGCTTTTGATACAAATAGCGGGCTTACGAGCGTTACGTTTGAGGAAAATAGTACGCTTAAAACAATAGGTAGTTCAGCATTTTTTGCTTGTCAGGCATTGACTGAAATAGATTTGCCCGATAGTTTGGAAAAGATAGAATATGGTGCATTTTTAGGCTGTGGATTTACCTCTATCACTATTCCTAAGAGCGTTATTTATATGGATAATAACATATTTGAAGAGTGTAACTCTCTCGTTAAGATTTACTGTAACGTTTCTTCTAAACCCGAAGGTTGGTACGAGGATTGGAATTTGGGATGTAACGCTATCGTAGTATGGTTGAGTGCTTACACCGTAAACTTTGACTTAAACGGAGGAGAAGGCAGTATAGACTCCGTGACGGTGGAGGAAGGCGAGAGCGTATCTGCACCTGATATGAGTGGGGTTTCGGCTCCCGACGGTTACGAGTTTTCCTATTGGGTAGACGAGAATGGTGATGAGTACGATTTTTCCACTCCTGTCACGAGTGATATTACCTTGACTGCAGAGTGGGTAAAGATAGTTACCTATACCGTTACCTTGGATTGGAACGGTGCGCGTAACCATAATCAGTGGTACATCTTCGCCGCACCCGGCGAGAAGATAACTGCGCCCAGTTTGGACGTTGATGGTATCGTTCTTCCCGGTGAATTAGACGGTTGGTATACGAATGAGGGAGTAGAGTTTGATTTTGATAATGACGTTGTGACCAAGAACATGACTTTGACCGCTAAATGGATCACGGACGATATATCCAAAAAAGTATTTGACGCATACACTACCGCTACTGGTAAGATGAGCTTCGGTAACTCTCTTCCTGCAGATATCTCTGACGGTTCTACCTTGAACATTGAGTTCGACGTTATCGCAGCTAATATGCCTAAACAAAACTACAACTTGTTCGTAATGCTCGGTGCAGACAACAACCACTACAATCAGTCTGGTCGTTTCTTCACCTTCCAGTACGCTAACTGGGCATATTTCGATCCTTGGCCCGGTCACTACGTGACTGCGAACAACAAGACCGCTACAGGCGTTGATAACGGTACTGGTTGGGATCCCACTCAGATGATCGTTAAAGATCAGTCCGTTAAGTTCTCATACACCGCTCCTACCGAGACCACTACGGGTGCACTAAAAGTTTACGTAAAACATATGTCGTATAGTGACAGCGAGTACACCTTGCTTGCTAGCACTACCAATTTGACCTTGGCTAACGTTCAGGACACCTCTAACGTATTTATGGGATTCGTGCTTGACAGTAACTCTAATGCTCTCGGTTGGACCTTCACGGGTTATAGATCTTGGGTAGATAGAGTAGGCGGTGGCGTAGAGGAAAACTACGGTTTTAATTCCGCTACTAACGCAGACGCAGACGTTGTTGAGAACACCACAATGGATATACCCACTTTCGTAACTTGGGAAGAAGGTAAACGCTTAAATATCCGTGCTAATACCGATGTAGCTGTTGACACGGCTGGTTCCTTCCAGATGTGGTATGGTAATATGCAGGGCGTAGATCTTGCTCCCGGTGAGATCTTGACTTGGGAATTCACCGTTGATTCCGTTGAGTACGGTTTGTGGTACAGCGTTTGGGGTGGAGTATCCGTCGTATCCGGCGCATTCCCCACTAGCCTACCTCAGTCCTACACTAAGACCGTTGGTTTCTACGGAAACTTCGCGTTAGACACCAGTTCTCACGACGGTCGTTACGCTACTATCTGTGGTGATGTCGACTACTACGAATACTGTGAGTTCGAAGAAGGTTACTCCAACTTCGACCCCTACCGCGATGTTTGTAACTACGGTGGCGAGCCTTTAAATATTAAGATCGAGTACACTGCTCCTGATTTCGATAACATGATCGATGGTAGCCTCGTATACTACAAGAAAGTTGCATCTAGCGAAGATTGGATCAAAGTTACCTCCGTTCTCTATCCTGATTTGTATGAAGATCTCCATATCGTTATTTGGTACTATTCTTCTCAGAACAAAGGTGGTGCTTACGACTTTATTATGTCTGATTACAAGATGTACACCTCTGAAGGTCAAGACTTGAATAGAGTTATCTCCGCAGGTGGTATCTGTCAGGTTAAAGAATACGTTGAATAGAAAAATTCAATGATAATCAGATTTATAAAAGGACGAAATTTTTCGTCCTTTTTCTTTTGCCAATTTTATATTTTTTATACCTAGGCGCAAGAAAAATTTTTTTTATCACACACTACTCGTGGAGGGAGTTATGGTTAGATTGAAGAATAAACCGAGTAGTTGTGATAGTTGTCCGTTTTGTTATCAAACGTCGGGGTACGTGCATAACGGCGTTGGAATAGAGGAGAGGGTTTCTAAATATTGTGGAGTTAGACGGGATAGTGCGGATATGGAATCTTGTCCTCTCAAATAATTGACAAAGCTTTATCTCATTCGACACTTTGCGATACTCCTCGCTCTTGCAAAATATCCTAAAATGTGTTAAAATATTTGCAAAAATAAGGAATAAAAACTTTTTATGCAAATTACCGCTATCGTTAAACAAAAAAACGGAAGTTACGATATCTACGTGGACGGGGAGAAGGTGGAAAAGCTCGACGCATTAGTGCTTGCTGCAAACCGCAACATTAAGGTTGGCGCCGAGATATCCTCAAACACTCTTGAAGATATCAAAAAAACCAGTGGAGCAAACTTTGCTTTTGACGCTGGTATCAAATATATCTCACGCAATATGCACACCGAAAGCGAGGTTAGAGAAAAGTTGTTGACTTTGGGGTATTCTCCAGACGATACAGAGTCCGCGATAGATAGGTTGAAAGACTACGGATACGTGTCGGACGAGGCGTATTGTAAGGCGTACGTTGCAACGTACGGAAGAAATCGTGGAAAGATAAGACTTTCTTTTGAATTGGCAAACAAGGGGATTGATAAGGAGATTATATCCCAAAATCTACCCGAGGACGATAGGATAAGCGCCAAAATCATGGCGGAGAGCAAAATAAAGAAATATACGGATAGAGAAAAGATGATAAGATACCTCATGGGACGTGGTTACGAGTACGACGTGGCGAGAGAGGTAGCAAGCGAGGTTTTGGAGGACGTTGTACGTGATTGATTTGTTTTTGAGAGAAAACGTCGTTCAAGCGGAAGAAAAAGTGTTTCGCGAGAACGTCTCCCTTTCTTCTTTGATTGAGCGCGCGGGAGAAGGACTAAAAAAAGAGTGTGAGAGATTTTCTCGTATAGCAATTTTTGTAGGCTCCGGAAATAACGGTGCGGACGGCGCGCAAGCAGGACTTCTTTTGCTAGACGAAGGTAAAAGCGTGGATATCTTTACGGTAGGCGAGATAAAGGGCGAGGAAACGAAATCAAGGCTTCGTCAACTAAAAACTCAAGGGGTTTCGATAGATGATTTCAAAGTCGCAGACTTGGATCAATACGACTGCGTGTTGGACTGTATATTCGGTATTGGACTAAATCGCGAGGTAGTAGGCGAATACAAGGATGCTATTGATAAGATAAACGCAAGTAAGGTTTATACGATTTCGGCAGATATTCCGTCTGGGTTATCGGTGGACACTGGTAAGATATACGGCGTTGCGGTTAAGGCGGATAAAACGGTCTCGTTTTCTATGATGAAAGCAGGTTACGTCTTGTCAGACGGTCGTGATTGCACTGGGGAAATCGTGTTGCACGATACGGGTATAAAGCCACAAAATCCTATTGCCGTATTAGTCAGTGACGTAACTTTTGATAAAAGGAAAAACAATACTCATAAAGGTAGTTACGGTAAGATATCTTTGATCACGGGTTCAGCTAAATACGTGGGCGCGTCTTTACTTGCCGAGCGATCGGCGCACGCCTCTTTAAGATCGGGCGCAGGGCTAGTGAGGTTGTGCGTACCGTATTCTTTGAAAGAGGTCTATCAAAACAGGGTGGTGGAGTCCACGTTGACCTTTTTGCCCGATGACGGAGAGAAAATCGACTTTGACGAATTGGTTTTAGACGATATTTTGTCCTACTCCGACGTAGTGGGTATAGGCATGGGACTTGGTCAAAGCGAGGGCGTAAAAAGAGTAGTGGAGTACATATTAACTAACGCCACGATCCCCGTCGTGTTGGATGCTGACGCCATAAACGTCATATCAAAAAACCCCGAAATACTAAAGTTAGGAAAAGAAGTGATTATCACCCCTCATTTAGGCGAGTTTTCGCGACTTTTAGGGAAAAAGGTGGACGAAATCGACCAAATACGCGATGCAGTGGCGTTTTCTAAAGAATACGGCGTTTGCGTGCATTTAAAAGGCTCGGCAAGCGTAACCGCATACCCCGACGGTCAAGTCTTTATAACGGCAGAGGGTTGCTCTGCTATGGCAAAGGGCGGTTCGGGGGACGTGTTGACCGGAATAATCACCTCGTTTATCGCGCAAAAAATAGATAACCCAGTCGTAAAAGCTTCTGTCATTCACGGCAAAGCAGGCAAATACGCAAGCGTGAAGATCGGCGAATACGGCGTTTTGGCAAGGGATATAGCGGATTGTATTCCTTGCGTTATGAAGATAAACTAATTGGCTTTGCCAACGATAAACTCAAGAAAATCAGACTATATTTAGTCGTCTTAAGAACTCCGATAAAGCAAATGCAAATATTTTTGGTAAAAAAGGCTTAACGCCTATTTTACCGTACCAAAAAAAGGAGATTGTTATGGTAAAGACGGTGTACGTCGCAGAAAGCGACAAAGAACAAAGAGAGATAGTCGTACGTTCGTTGAGTGTGATGGAAGGAGTGAGTGTGGTTGGAGAGAGCGGAAACGGTCAGACTGCAATAGAGGAGATAGAAAGGCTCAATCCCGATTGTGTTTTGACTTGCTTGGCTCTGCCGAATTTGGACGGTTTCGGGCTTATTGGTAGAGTTAGAAAAAGGTCTACGTGCAGAATAATAGTTTTATCCGCATTGTCGGGGGACGGATTTATATCTCGTGCCATTGATAGCGGAGCCGATTATTATATGGTAAAACCCGTCGATTTTGATAGTTTGCGTGATAAAATCTTGAGCGGAGAAAAACTAAGCACAAAGAAAACTAATAAAAATATGGACGAGAGAATTACAAGTATATTTATGAGCGTGGGAATACCTGCGCACATAAAAGGGTATCAGTTTTTGAGAGAGGCGGTAAGACTAGCAGTGGATACTCCTGATATTATAAACTCTATCACAAAAGGTCTTTATCCTGCTATTGCTAGAAACTACCAAACCACGCCGTCTAAAGTGGAGCGCGCTATCCGCCACGCTATAGAAGTCGCTTGGAACAAGGGGAGAATAGAGAATATCAACAACCTATTTGGTGTCAAAATCTACACCCCCCACGACAAACCCACTAACGGCGAATTTATAGCACTCGTCGCTGATAAAATGCTACTTGAGAGAGCGTAAGAAAAAATCTCCCCAAAAGGGGAGATTTTTTGTGCGTTTAGAATAATTGATCGGCGGAAACGTTAAAAATTTTACAAAAACATAAAAGTTCTATATCGGTTATAAATCGTTGACCGCTTTCAATGCGCTGGATAGCGTTTTTGTCAATATCAATGCCGTTAAGTTGACATTTGTCCGCAAGTTTTCGTTGAGACATTTTGGGTTGATAGTTTTTTCGTAATTCAGCAATTTTTATCCCACAAATATTATTTCTTCCATTTGCTTTGTTCTTAAACATAGCTTTTCCCCCTTAGAAATGACATTTAGTGCTTGACATTTTTTATTATATTATGGTAGTATTTAAAAAATGACATTCACTAAATGTCATAACAAGGCAATAGGAGAAAACAAGATGAAAAGAAGGAGTTTCTTATTTTTAGTATTACTTGTGTCAATGTTATTAACGTTGACGGTGGTAGCAAATGCAGAAACTACAGTAACGACTTATGAAGATATGTACGTTGGAGAATACGTGAGTGAAACACACGAAGGCTTTGCGCATATCGTTTTTGGTCAAGTTTCTGATAGTAGTGACGAGTATGGAATAATAGTTGAAGACCAAAACGGTGTAAAAAAACTATTCAAAGGTCGTCATATTGGTGATGAAGGAAAGTTTGGTATTGCGTTATATGGTGTTCCTAGTGGTAGTTATACTGTTTGCGCATACACAGGGAAAGGCTCTAGCAGAAAACTAGGAAATAAACTTTCGTTCATGGTTGAAATTGACTGGGAATCTATTTTTGAGTATTCAGATGGAGTAATCACAGGACTTACTGAATATGGTAAGACTCTAACTGAAATAGAAATTCCATCTAGTATAGGCGACCAAGAAATAATAGGCATAGGACCTAATGCATTCAACAATCATACCTCGCTTGAGCGCATCGAAATTCCCGATAGTGTAGAGAGTATAGGATATTGTGCATTCGCTAGTTGTGCTTCTCTGAAAAGTGTGATTATGGGAAATAACGTAGAGAATATAGGAATCGGGGCATTCTCTTTCTGTTCCGCACTTGAGAGTATCGAAATTCCAAATAGCGTTAAGAGTATAGGAGCGGACGCATTCGCATATTGCCGAGCACTTAAGAGTGTCGTTATTCACGATGGAGTGATTAGCATAGGTGAGTCTGCATTTTTTGATTGCAAAGCGCTAATAGATATTGAAGTTCCTAATAGCGTTGAGAGTATAGGATATCGTGCATTCTCGAATTGTACCTTGCTTGAGTATAACGTTAAGGAAGGACTTAAATATTTAGGAAACGAAGAAAATCCGTATTTGTATTTAGTTGGTGTTGAGAATACTAGCATAACCACCATAAACATTGATGCTAACTGTAGGTTTATAGGAGACCGTGCATTTTTAAACTGCGACTCGCTTACGAGTATAGAAATCCCTGATGGTGTTATTAGTATAGATTGGAATGCATTCAACAATTGTACCTCGCTTGAGAGTATCGAAATTCCTAATAGCGTTGAGAGTATAGGATATCGTGCATTCTCGAATTGTACCTTGCTTGAGTATAACGTCAAGGATGGACTTAGATATTTAGGAAATGCGGAAAATCCATATTTGTATTTAGCAGGGGTTTTGGACTCTAGCATAACGACTGCAAACATTGATACAAATTGTAAAGTTATAGGTTATAATGCATTCAATAATTGTACCTCTCTTGAGCGTGTAGAAATTCCTAATAGCGTCCAAAGTGTAGGAAGTTATGCATTCGCATATTGTCGGGTACTTGAGAGTATCGAAATTCCTAATAGCGTTAAGAGTATAGAGCAGTTTGCATTTACATATTGCAGAGACCTTAAGAGTGCAGTTATAGGAAATAGTGTTGAGAGTATAGGGTATTGTGCATTCTGGGATTGTCCCTCGCTTGAGAGTGTATCTATAGGAAGTGGCGTGGAGTTTATTGATGCTGAGGTATTCCGCGATTGCACTGCCCTTAAGAGTATCGAAATTCCTGATAGCGTTACGATTATAGGAGGGGGTGCATTCTATGATTGCATATCTCTTGAGTACATAATTATTCCCGATAGTGTGACGACTATAGTAGATTGGGCATTCCATGGTTGTATTTCGCTTGAGAATATAGATGTTGATGAAGATAATCAATACTATAGTTCTATTGATGGAAATCTATATGATAAATCGGCTAAAACGTTAGTTCTATATGCTATAGGAAAAACGGCTATGGAATTTATTATTCCCGATAGCGTCAAAAGTATAGGTCCCATTGCATTTAATGGTTGTACCTCGCTTGAGAGTGTAATAATAGGAAATAGTGTAAAGAGTATAGGTGCATCTGCATTCGAGGGTTTAACTTCGCTCAAGAGCATCGAAATCCCTGATAGTATCACTATTATAGGAAATTGGGCGTTTTCTGATTGCACGTCGCTTAAGAGTGTGACAATAGGAAATAATATTGAGTGTATAGGAGAGTATGCATTTCGTGCTTGTACTTCTCTTACGTATATAGTAATACCTAATAGCGTAACAAGTATAGGTTATTATGCATTCGCTGGTTGCACGAACCTCATAATTGGCTGTGAGGCAGAGAGTAAACCTAGTGGATGGAGCGATGATTGGAATTATAGCGATTGTCCGGTAATTTGGGGAATAGGTGACGAAGACTATTACTTAGTAACCTTTTCGGGTAATGGTGGCAATCTAATAAGTGGCAACAATACTCAATTGATAGTATCTGGTGATTCAGCTATCGCACCTACTTATGAAAGAGAAGGATACACTTTTGTTGGATGGGACGTGGATTTTTCTTGTATTACAAGTGATTTAGCAGTAACGGCACAATGGTCTCCTAATTCTGATACGGAATATATTGTTGATTATTACAAAGAATATGAGATGATACACGTGTCATTTGCTGAAGGTACGACAGGTGGTTTCTTTGGAACGACGGAAAGACAAACTTTAGCAGATGGTGAAGCTCTTACTATGCAGTTTAGCATTAGTCATGCGGACATTCCTAAAACTAATTGGAATTTGTATTTCGTACCTACTGCATCAGATATTGTTAATAAATCCACTGATTGGGTTTATAGTGGCTTTACCAACGTGTTTGGTAATGAAGGATATCCCGAAGAACAAAATTACGTTAACGTTGCTGATGGATCAAATTGGGGAAGTTCTGCAACAATTTCTGGTACTTTAAGACCGTCGGAAATTTTAGAACATGGAAAAATCAGAGTGGTTTATACGTACAAGACGGGGAATCAAAGTTCTTTGATAGTTTATCGTAACCTTTCTGATGGATCTGATTACTACGAGGAAGTTTTTGCTCTAGAGAATATTGACGACAGCAAAATGTTGGTTAATAATTTCAATTTCGTATTTGGTGTAAACGGTAATTCAAACAATATTAACCCTGGTGATAAGAATTTTGATTTGCTTATTTCCGATTACGTTATTTACAAAAGTAAGGTTAAGGACAATGAAATTAGTTTTATTGACGGTTCAACTTATTGCTTGAATGGAATGAATTTTGATCAGATATCCGAATACAGTTATTCTGAAAGAGAGGTGTTGGCGGGCACTACTGATAC
The DNA here is from genome assembly GCA_017407285.1 of Clostridia bacterium. Classification (GTDB taxonomy): domain Bacteria; phylum Bacillota; class Clostridia; order Christensenellales; family RUG350; genus RGIG2224. The sequence goes on along the minus strand of JAFQWW010000078.1, from coordinate 586 downwards.
CACGGCAAACGCAGAAATAAAGGAGTTTGCAGGGTATATCTTTAATGAAACAATGAGTGTGACAAGCGGCAATATTGCTGGAGATGGTAGTTTAGTTTTAAGAGTATATTACGACGTTTTAGATGAATACACTGTTACGTTTAATGGAAACGGCGGAACGCTAATAAGTGGCGAAGAAGTACAAAAAATTCCTTACGGTGGTAGTGCAACCGTTCCGACTTATGAGAGAGACGGAAATACGTTTGATGGTTTTGACGTAGAATTTTCAGCTACCGATAAAAGTTTTACGGTAACAGCAAAATGGGTGTCAGTGTTTGACTATAGCATTATGACGGATGGTGTATGGATATGGGGATTGTCGGACTATGGTAAAACTTTTACCGAAATAATCATCCCTTCAACCATAGATGGCGTAGAGGTAACCAGAATAGTTAATAGTGCATTTTATAATTGCACCTCTATTTCAAGTGTAACTATACCTGATAGTGTCACTAGCATAGTTAATAGTGCATTTTATAATTGCACTTCTCTTAAAAACGTATATTATCAAGGTGATTTAGAAGGTTGGTTAAATATTGAATTTACT
>JAFQWW010000006.1 GCA_017407285.1 Clostridia bacterium | reverse complement strand
TCGATCGAGGCTATGAAGATTTTGAACAAGTTTTACGTTCGGTCGGAGGTGATATAGTCAGGGAGTAATTATTCATGACAAAGAAAAAAGTTGTACTTCTCGTATGTTTTTTAGTATTTGCACTTTTGCTCGTGCTAAACGGTACTCTTTTCGTCGTTCATAACGTCGAGGTCGTTGAGTACCGTGGTGAGCAAACTGACTTGGACAAGCAGAAGATTGCAGAGTATGCAGGTATTAGCGGTAGAAATATTTTTACCGTGAGCGAGAATATTGCAATAGAAAATATTCAAAAAATGATGCCTAACGTAAAGGTAGAAGATATCGTTCGTGAATTTCCTTGGACGGTAAAAATCGTCGTGTCTGAAAGAATAGGAATTATCGCTATACGTAACGTAAACAACGGATACGCTATTATCGACAAAGAAGGCGTAGTTTTAAAGAACGTTGCTACTCTTGACGAAGTAGCGCCTATTAGTGTTTTTGAGGTTAGTACTCCCGTTTCTAATTCAATTGGACAAAAAGTTGGACTTGAGTCCGGTCATCTTGCACGATTAAAGCAAGTAGTTGCTACCTTTGAGCAAGCAGGCGAAAGTGGATTTAGAGGTAAGAATTTCTGTAGGGTAGTAGAGAATATCGCATTTGACGGTATAAGCGTTAAAGTTGAGATGAAAGAAGGGGCAATTTTCGTGTACGATTCCAACAACGATGCAACCCAAAAGTTACACGCACTTATTAGTTTTTGGAATAGTAATCCCGATAAAAGAACGTCCGGAGTTTATTCCGTGTCCGAAAAAGACGAATCTACGGGAAAATACCAAATTATTGAGATGGGACAAGCATAATAATTACTTTTTCGCTATTGACTTTTAAGTATAAACTTGTTATAATATATTATCACTAATATTTTGAGGTAAAAATGTTTGGAGTTAACGACGTTGCCGCATTAGATATCGGTTCGGAAAAAATTACTCTTTTTTACGGAAACAAGAGTGTTAACGATACGTTTAACATTAAGGCTTCCTCAAGTATTCCTTACGCCGGTTTTGCCGAGGGGGAATGGTTGGATGAAGAGTCGCTTTCTTCGATTATTAAAAAAGCGGTAGAAGACGTACAAGCAGTATCTAAAAACAAGATTCGTAAATTGTTCGTGGGTGTTCCCGGAGAGTTTACTACTTGTGTCGTAAAAGAGGTCGAGATTAGACTAGACAGACGCAGACGCGTCGTGGATAGCGATATCGACGAGCTTTACGACAAGGGAAATACGTACAAGGCGCATAAGAGGTACGCAACTATAAATTGTGCGGCTATATATTACGTTCTTGACGATAATAGACGCATAATTGAACCTCGCGGTCTTGCTACGGAGAAAGTGAAAGCTTTAGTTTCTTACGTTCTATGTGAGAGAAAGTTTGCTAAAAAGATAAACGAAATAGTTCAATCTATAGGCATTGACGAGATTGAATTCGTTTCTTCATCTTGGGCTGAAGCGATGTATCTTTTTGAAGACGATCAGAGAGATAAGTCGGTGTTGCTTCTCGACGTAGGATATATTACGTCAAGCGTAATGCTTGCGCGAGGAGACGGATTGTTGTATTTGTCTTCTTTTTCATGCGGTGGTGCGCACGTAACGGGGGATTTAACCTTAGGATTAGATATTCCTTATTCTCACGCAGAACAACTCAAAACTAGGCTTGATCTTAATCGTAACGTTTCTGTGGACGACAAATACCAAGTCGTAGTAAAAGGTCAACAATACACCTATTCTGCAGTGGAGATAAACGAAATTGCAAAAGCGCGAATAAGTTTTCTTGCGGATATAGTTAGTAAGTGTTTGGATATTTGTGAGTACGAGTATCCTGCGCATATGCCGTTATATATAACGGGTGGTGGATTGTTCGGAATGCGTGGAGCAAAAGAACTTTTGTCTAAGAGTTTGAACCGTAGCGTCGAGTTCGTAGAGCCTAGAGATCCTAAGTTTGCAAAACCTTATTTTTCAAGTACGTTGGGATTGATGGATATAGCAGTTAAACATACAGATGCCTTTGAAGGCTTTTGGAAAAAAATATTTAGAAAATAATTCAGGAGGAAGATATGAATAGCGGATATGTAGTAGAGGAAAGCAAGACCAAAGACGTTAAAATCGTCGTTGTAGGTGTTGGTGGTGGCGGTAGTAACGCCGTCAATAGAATGATTGATGCAAACGTTAAAAACGCAGAATTTATCGTTATTAATACCGATAGACAGGACTTACATAAGTCCACTGCTAAAAAATGTATACAAATAGGTGAGAAGCTCACGAGAGGACTTGGTGCTGGTGCTAACCCTGAAATTGGTGAAGCAGCCGCAGAAGAGAGCCGTGACATTATAACAGAGGCAATAAGAGATGCAAACCTCGTTTTCATTACTGCAGGTATGGGTGGTGGAACGGGTACTGGTGCTGCTCCTATCGTTGCAAGCATTGCTCGTGAACTTGGCAAACTTACCGTAGCCGTAGTTACTAAGCCTTTTGCATTTGAAGGTGCGGTTCGTATGAAGAACGCTCGCCTTGGTATTGAAAAGCTTCGTAGATACGTAGACACTCTCGTTATTATTCCTAACGAGAAACTTGCTCATATCGTTCCTAAGGGAGCAACCCTCGTTCAGTCTTTCCAATATGCAGACGACGTATTACGTCAAGGTATACAAGGTATTTCCGATCTTATTACTACTACTTCGCTTATTAACCTTGACTTTGCAGATATCGAGGCAGTTATGAAGAATAAAGGTCTTGCTCACATGGGTATTGGTAGAGGCAAAGGTCGTAACCGTACGCTTGATGCAGTTAGACAGGCAGTATCATCTCCGATGCTTGAGACGAACATTTCCGGTTCTACTAGCGTAATATTAAACGTAACCGGTGGTATCGATATCGCATTGAGTGAAGTTTACGAGGCTTGTGGATTGGTTCGTGAAGTAGTAGCTCCTGAAGCAAACATTATATTTGG
>JAFQWW010000077.1 GCA_017407285.1 Clostridia bacterium | reverse complement strand
TTTTCTTTGTCAATAAGCGTCGCCTTCTTCTTTCTCACTCTGATTGGATAGTTTGACCGAAGGTCAACACAGTTTCGAGCGAAGCGAAGAACACAGTTGTCCGTAAGCGGACACAAAACTGAGTTATGCTAACGCATAAACTGTGTGGGCTACGCCCAACGATGTTACCCTATCGGGTAAACTTATTGACAAAAATATTTATTAAAATTATGATATTAATATAGAAAAGAAAAGAGAAGATAAATGAAATGCACCCCAAAAGTTAGACACTTTAGGAGGTTCTTTTTTCTTTGTCAAGAGGAATTCACTTTTCACTTTTCACTAAATCGCGTGTACGGAATTTTAGGTAAGAGGGAATAGGTAATAGTGAATAAGTAAGGTGCATTAAATTTCACAAAATTTCTTGACAAGTGATTGGGTGAGGGGTATACTTTAGTAAGGTAAAATATTAAAAAGGCGGTTTGTTATGAAAAAATTAGTTAAAATCATATCTATAGTTACCTTGCTCGCAGTAGCGTTTTCTTTAGTCGCTTGTGGTGGCGGAAACGGTCCTTCTATTCCCGAAGACGCGCCTACGGCGAACCAAGTTATGTACGCAAGGGGTTATGATTGTACCCTTTTCGAGGGCGAACCTAATATGGCAGCGCAAGGCTTAGGCGGAACGGGTGCCGTTGGTATCATTAGATCAAGTCATTTAGGTGACGAAACCTTTTTTATGGCAATATATTTTGATACAGAGGAGCACGCTAACGCAGTTTACGAGAACGCAGAAGAGCATATTGGAGAAATGCTTGAAGATTGGCAACTTAAAAAGCACGAAAATTGCGTTTACTTTGGTAAAACCGATGCTGTAGAGGCATTCGAGGGCAAAACTAAATAAGTATAAAGTTTAGTATAACGTGGAAAAACCTAAAAGAACTACTCTTTTAGGTTTTTAATTTTTGATTTTGTAGTATAATACAAAACTGAGGAGATAATATGTATTTTGACGAGATAGAATTAGGCTTGAGCGTTCAACTTGCGCCTGCCGTAATAGAAAAAGATAAAATGCTTGATTTTGCAAGATTGTACGACAATATTCCTCTCCACGTGGACGAAGAGTATGCAAAGACCACCCCTTTCAAAAGATTGATTGCACCGGGGGTTATGTCGTTTATGGCGGTTTGGGCGAAGTATTTGGAAGTGGACTTTTTCGGGGAAGAATTGTTGGCTGGAAAATCTACCAAAATCGAATGGTTTAATCCCGTTTTTGCAGACGACGTCTTGACGGCTCGTGCAACGGTTAGTAAACTCACCAAACGTAATGAGAAAAACGGTATAGTCGAGGTTACTATCGAGGCGTATAATCAAAACGGAGAATTGGTATTGACTGACGTTACGGAAGCAATAGTTAAGATAAATCTAAACAAATAGAATTTAGCGCGCAAAAATTATGCGCGCTTTTTTGTATCTAAAAAACATCGTTTAGTTATATACAAAATCTAAAAAATATGCTAAAATATAAAAAAAGCGTTAGGAGTGAAAAATGCTTAAAGAATATTTTGATATAGTAGAGCAAAATAAGGATAAAATATACGAGGTTTGCGATTCGTTGTACGACGATCCCGAAACGAGTTTTGAAGAATATCACGCAGTAGAATTACTCAAAAACATTTTGCGCTCTGAGGGATTTTTAATCACGAGCGACTTAGTCGGTATGGATACGGCGTTTTCCGCAACCTTTGGAGAAGGATATCCTCATATAGGCGTTTTATCAGAGTACGACGGTTTGCCCGGAATGAGTCAGGTGGGAGAGATTGGTGAGTGTAAGAGCATAGAAGGTTTGGATAAAAACCATTCTTGTGGACACAACCTTTATGCAGGTGGCAGTCTTGGTGCCGTACTTGCCATAAAAGAATATATTAAAAAGAACAAGAAAGGTCGAGTAACCTTTTTCGGTTGTCCTGCTGAAGAAGCGGGGGCAGGAAAGGTGTATATGGCTCGTGACGGAGTGTTTAGTGACGTTGATGCCGTTTTAAGTTGGCACCCTGAGTCTATGTATATGGTAAGGACCAGACCGTCTTTGGCGTGTATCAAATCAGATTATGAATTTACGGGTATTGCTTCTCACGCAGGAGCAAATCCTGATAAAGGTAGAAGTGCGTTAGATGCGGTCGAACTAATGAACGTGGGGGTTAATTTCCTTCGCGAGCATATGCCCTTGAGCGCGCGTATACACTATTCTATTTTAGATGCAGGTGGTCGTGCGCCTAATATCGTACAGTCTCACGCAAGCGTTAGATATATGATTCGTGCAAACACCATAGAAGAGGTTAGAGCGCTCAAAGAGCGCGTAGATAAGTGCGCTATGGGTGCGTCCTTGATGACGGAAACGCAGTGGACGGATAAAGTTATATCCGGTTACTCGTCTTTGGTTACTATACCGACCTTGCAAAAGTTGGCGGACGAGGTGATGAGAGAGGCAGAATTACCCGTAGCCACAAAAGAGGAGTTGGAGTACGGTAAAAAGTTGCAAGAGAGCATGCAACTAACTTTAGAACAAAAAGCGTTACCCATATTTGCAAACGTCGTAAAAGAACCTGCGCCTCCTGCGGCTCACGGTGGATCTACGGACACTGCGGACGTTAGTTGGGTGTGTCCTGCTGTGCAAATGCATATTGGTAATTGGGTTACGGGTACGCCTGGGCATAGTTGGCAGTCTTGTTCACAAAGCAGGGGAAGTTACGCAAAGCGCGCAACGGTATACGCATCGAAAGCTTTAGCAGGTATTGCTATAAGATTATTTGAAAATCCCGATATTTTATTAAAAGCAAAAGAAGAGCATAAAGCAAAGACTATAAACGGATACGATTGTCCTATTCCTAAAGAGGTAAAACCAAGCATTGAGTAAATTATGCTAAAGAAATTCTTATCTTACTACAAACCCTATAAATTGATGTTTTCTCTGGATATGATAGCCTCCTTTTGCGTGGCTATTCTCGGTATGATATATCCGATAGTTACCAGAGTGATGTTGAACGACTACGTACCTAATCAAAAGTACGATTTGATTATTATATTCGGGTGCGTGTTGTTGGGGATTTACGTGGTAAGACTATTGCTAAATTATTTCATACAGTATCAAGGACACGTTATAGGCGTCAAGATGCAAGCAAGAATGAGGAGTGATATGTTTAATCATCTCCAAACCTTGCCCTATAAGTTTTACGACAACCATGAGGCGGGCAAGATTATGAGCAGAATGACCAACGACTTGATGGATATCAGTGAACTTGCTCATCACGGTCCGGAAAATATTTTAATATCCGGTCTTTCTATCGTTTTTGCATTCGTTTACCTTTTGACCATAAACGTGTGGTTGACCTTGATAATTTTCGTATGCGTACCGTTTTTGCTCGTTATAGCCACTGTGGTCAGAAAGAAAATGACGGACGCTTTTATGGAAAGTAGAAAGGCGGTAGGAGAGATAAACGCATCTCTTGAGAGCAGTATATCGGGTATACGAGTAACCAAAGCTTTTACAAACTCCAAGACGGAGGAGAAAAAGTTTGAAAAGGGCAACGAGAGATTCGTGTCCGCTCGTAAAAAAGCCTATCACGCTATGGGTGTATTTCACTCCACTACCACTTTCGTTACCGAGGTGTTTAACGTAGTCGTTTTAATAGCAGGTGGACTATTCTTGTACGCAGGCGATATAGCGCTTGGAGATTATACTACCTTTATCGTGTCCGTCAACGTATTTTTAGCCCCCGTTCGTAACCTCATTATGTTTATGGAGCAATTCCAAAACGGAGTTACGGGATTTAAGAGATTTTTGGAAATCATGGAGGAAGAGAGCGAGAAGGACGAAGAGGGCGCGGAGAAACTTGAGAGAGCGGAAGGCGTTATTAGATTTGAAAACGTTCATTTTGCATACGAGAATAGCGAGGTTTTGTGTGGTGTAGACTTTGAGATTAAAAAAGGTCAAACCTTTGCGCTCGTTGGACCGAGTGGAGAGGGAAAGACTACGATTTGTCATCTCATTCCTCGCTTTTACAAAGTACAAGACGGTAAAATTTATATAGACGGAAAGGATATAAACGGTTTGACCGCCCAATCTTTAAGAAGTCAGATTGGTATCGTCCAGCAAGACGTTCATCTATTCAACGCAAGCATAAGAGATAATATTCTTTATGGAAAACCCGATGCATTGGAAGATGAGGTGTTGAGGGCAGCCAAACTTGCCAATATTCACGACTTCGTTATGACTTTGGAGGACGGTTACGATACAGTTGTCGGCGAGCGGGGTATAAAACTTTCGGGTGGACAAAAGCAAAGATTGTCTATTGCTAGAGTTTTCTTGAAAAATCCTCCTATACTCATACTAGACGAGGCGACTAGTGCGTTAGATAACGCCACCGAGATACTCATTCAACAATCACTTGACGAGTTGTGCAAGGGTAGAACGACTATAGTCGTGGCACACCGTTTGTCTACTATAAAAAACGCAGACACTATAGCCGTAGTGAGCGAAGGCAAGATAACGGAGTGCGGTAGTCACGAAGAACTCTTATCTTTAGGTGGAGAGTACGCAAAATTATATAATTCACAATTTGAAAAGTTGTAATTGTTAAAACTAGTTGCAAAAATTAAGAATATACTGTAATATAGTTTTGAGGTGAAATTATGGATAACGCTATGGTAAAGTTGAGCTACGGACTTTTCGTAGTTACGACAAAATACGGAAAAATTCAAAACGGTTGTATCACGAACACCGTTATGCAGGTAACGGTAGAGCCAAACCGCATAACTTGCGCTATTAATAAAGAAAATTATACCGCTGAACTTATTCAAAAGAGCGGTGTGTTTAACGTATCTATATTGTCGGAGAAGGTGGATTTTACCACCTTTAAGCATTTTGGTTTTCAAACAGGACGCGAGGTAGACAAGTTTGCAGATTTCGAAGACTTTGAAATAGCGGAAAACGGAATTGCTTTTATAACTAAAGGGGTAAACGCTTATTTGTCCGCTAAAGTCGTAGATGTAATTGATCTTGGTTCTCACTTGCTTTTTGTAGCAGACGTAACCGATCAGTGCGTAATTGATAAAACTCCTTCTGCGACCTACCAATATTATTTTGACAACATTAAACCCAAGCCCGAGGCGAAAAAGACTCAAAAAACGGTATGGCGTTGCAATATTTGCGGTTACGAAGAGGTGGCAGAGGATTTACCAGAGGATTATAGTTGTCCTTTATGTAAGCACCCAAAGTCAGATTTTACCAAAATTTAGCGAAAAATCCCGAATTTGTTCGGGGTTTTTTTTATTTTCACTATTGACACGTAATATTAAAAAATATATACTAAAAGTAGTTTAGTAAAGAGGTAGTTTTATGAAAAAACTAAGTAAATTATTGGTAATATTCGTAGCACTTTCGTGTACCCTCTCCCTTTTTGCGTGCGGTGGCGGTGACGACACTGATGATACCAAGATAACGGCGGGAGAGTGGGCAGAGACGTTGGCGCTTGAGGAGACCAACTACACGCTTAAGAGATACGAGACGATAGAAGGTGGTACGTCTTTCCATTACGCAACGGAGATTAAGGACGGAAACAAGATAAAAATTGATCAACAAAGAGCAGGACAAGAAGATTATTATCTTGAAAAGATAGGCGAATCTATCGCCTACCTTTACACGAAGAGCAACGGAGAGTGGAAAAAGACCGAGGTTGCGTATAATAATTTCAAGAGCACGTATAGCGACAAGTTTTCCTATTCCGATTTCACTTACGACGAAGGAACGGGTACTTATAAGTCGAACGGCTCGGATACGATGCGCAACGTGGAATTAGGTTTTGAAAACGGCAAGGTCGTAAAAATCAAATACGATTATTATCCCAATACCAAATTGTACGGAACTATCCTTTTAGAGATAGACTACAATACGACTTCGGTTACTCTACCTACCATTTTAGTGCGCGAGGTTAGTGCAAGCGAGTGGGCGAATGCGATGAAATTGGATGAAGACTTTTATTACGATCAAAAGCAGAGTACGAGTCGCGAAACACTCAATACCGTCTTAAAAGGTTGGGTAGACGGAAACAAGATAAAACAAGAGTCTGTTGAAACTCTCTATTACGAGGTCGACGGTGAGACCACGTACGTTTATTTCAAAAACCAAGACGACGAATGGGAAAAACAAGAGGAAACCGAACTTTTATTAAGCGATGTTCGCTTGAATTTTTCAGATTTTCCTTACGATAAATTTACCTATAACGCTAGCACTTCCACTTATAAGAGCGCAAAGTTTACGAGCGGAGTATTGTTATATAAAAACGTAGAGGTAAAATTTGAAAACGGCAAGTTGGAGAGCGTGTTAGCCGACGTATTCGTCGTGGACGGTACGACGGAGATACCTATTTGTTCCGTTTTGTACGAGATAACGTACGGAGATATCACGGTTACCTTACCTGAGATTGGCTCGACTCAAACTCCACCTGATCCTATCGTTCCATCGGATGACGAAACCGAGGTGGAAGGAGAGGACGAGTGGATCGAGGCGTTGACTTTAGATATCTACGATAATGTTGCTATAAGTCAAGTCGCAAAAGATAAAGACGGAAATCCTCAAGACGTTACCCAATATTGGATAGACGAAGGAATCTTCAAAACTCAAACTGGCAGTAATGTGCATTATTACGAAAAGGTTGAAGGCTCTAACGGATACGAATACAGTAAAAACGGTACGGCTTGGACCAAAAGAGTTACGAGTTATCCCGTTGAGAGATATTTGCCTCCCTTTATTGAGTTTGGATTCGACTACGACTTGATGACTTACGACGAGAGCACGAAGGCGTATACGGCAAGTTCGATAGATTTGGGTAACGGCGCAAAATACGTAGACGTTGAGATAAAAATCAAAGACGGTAAACTCCAGAGTATAAAAGCTAAAATGTATCAAAACGAGACGTTACAACAAGACACCGTTATGACCTTCACCTACGGTGGAGTAGATTTAGTTTTGCCCGAAGCAACGCTAGAGAATGGCGGATCGGGCGGATCGAGTTCTATTAATCCGGGTGTGGGAGGCGGTGACGAAGGCCCTGCACCTGATCCAAAATACACGGTAGACAAAGAAAACTTTGCAGAAGCGTTTGAATTGGGAAACAATTACAAATTTAGACTAGACGGTATGATGGATGAAACGTTTACGTCGCTAACCATTACTAAAGCGGGGGATAAGGTGTTAATGGAAGACGCTGACGTTCGCGAGTATTGGGTGAAAGAGGGCGACAAGTACTATTATATCGCTCGAAACGAAAACAGGGAATGGAAACAGATATCGGTCAACAAGGACGCTTATAATAACTCCACTGCGGTAATTAGCAACTTAGTTTCAGGGATTTTAGGCTACGGTTACGACTCTTTCTCTTGGCATGACGGAGAGAGAGGATACGTAGGCGAGTTTAATCGAGGAGATAGCGAAGTTCGTATAATTTTGTGCTTCAAAGATGGCAAGATCGAGAAAATAAGATACAGAGAGAGTGGACAGAGTGTTGTAGACGATTTTGAAATTAGTATAACTTACAATAGCGCAAGTGTAAATTTACCTAGCGTGGGAAAATAATTATGACGTAGAAAACGCCGAGCGTATGCTCGGCGTTATTTTTTTATGATTTTTATTTAATAACTTTTCTTTTTACCACAATTTGTACAAACTTTATTAAACGTACCCTTAAAATCTCCTCCGCAAAATAGACATTTGCCTTTCATCTTGCGTTCTTTTTCAAGGTGCAAACCGTGTAGTATTTGCATTTGGCCCTTTAGTACGGAAAGTACGTTACGAGCATTGTGTTGCGCTTTTTCATTCAAAATATTTTCAATTACGGGTTCTAACTCTTCCACTGCGTTTTTAACTATGGTGTAGTCCTCTATCAAACGTTTTCCATTCTCGTAATATTTTTTATCGTTATTGTGGGATAGAACGTTGCATTTTTGTACCGCGTCGTATGCAGACTCTAAAATCTTCAGCGCTTTTTCGTGCAAAACTATTACCCGTCTGTTTATCAGTGCGTTTATGATCTCCTCAGTGTGGAGTTCGGGAATATCTTTTATAGAAGATGGAAGAGCGGAGAGGGAATTTGCCATCTCTAATAATTCCTTCTCGTCGTTAGATTCTTGGGTTAGATCTATTGCTTTTTCGTATAAAACGGAAAGTTCTTCAGGTGTCATAATTTTCTCCTTATTTTACTAAATCGTGAAAAGAGGAATCTAAAAACGTGACTAAATCTTGAGGGTTAATAATTATTTGAGTTCCTCTAACGCCTGCGCTTAGGTATATCTCGTCAAAAAGAATGGCGGTTTCGTCTATATAGGTCGGGAATTTCTTTTTCATTCCAATAGGGGAGCAACCTCCACGGATATAACCCGTCGTGGGGAGAAGTTCTTTTACGTGAAGGAGTTCGAGCCTTTTATCTCCCGAAACGACGGCGCATTTTTTGAGATCGAGCTCGTCGCCCACGGGGATACAAAATACCCTATATTCTTGAATACCTGCTCTAGCAACTATGGTTTTGAAAACGACGTCGGGGGAAACGCCAAGCGACTCTGCCGCGTGCACTCCACTCAAGTCCGATTCGTCTACTGGATACGACTGAACGCGATAGTTGATTTTTGCCGTGTCCAACGCGCGCATAGCGTTAGTTTTTTGTATTTTTTCCATAATTTCAAAAAGCAAACTCGAAAGTTTGCTTTATTTTACGCTCTTTTTATAGTTTTGATAACGATAGGATCGTCGGGGATATCTCCGTAGTACGACCAATTATGAGTGGAAACCTTGCTAATTGCTTCTGCAACGGACAAGCTTTCTTTGTCAGATAATTTACCGAATGCCGCGTACTGACCGTTCAAAAAGTCGCAGTCTGCAACGCAGATAAAGAATTGGCTCGTAGCAGAATCGGGAACGTTAGTTCTAGCCATGGACAAAACGCCGGGGATATGTGCTAAATCGTTCTTGACTCCGTTTGCGAAAAACTCGCCTTTGATGGAGGGATAGGGGGAGTCAACGTGTTCTAATCCGCCTAATCCTTGTGCTTTGAAGCCACCGCCCTGTATCATAAAGTTGGGGATAACTCTATGGAACACGAGTCCGTCAAAAAAACCTGCGGCTACGTGTTTCAAGAAGTTTTCACAACTAATAGGCGCGATATCTTCGTATAATTCGGCACGCATAACTCTGCCGTCCGTGAGTTCGATAACTATTTTAGTCATAATATTCTCCTATTTTAATACGTTTTTGTTTTTGTAGGTGCAAAATCTTATGGTGTAACCCGACGTGGATTGGATAGGCTCGCCTATCTTATCGCAATACCAGTCCTCGTGCTCGTCAAGATTTTCAAAAAAGACTTGCGCTTCTCCGTCCGAGTCAACCTTGGTGATAAAAGCGGTGTCGCAGTAGGGGAGCATGGTTTTATAGAACATAGCGCCACCCATTACGTAGATATCGTCCGAGGGATAATTTTTCAAAACCTCGAAGATTTCATCAAGGGAGTCGCAAACGATACAGTCCTCTCTTTTTTCTCCACCCGGCCAAAGCACGATATTGGTGCGGTTTTTCAAAGGTTTTCCTCCGGGGAGGGACTTGAGGGTGTTGCTACCCATAACCACGATTTTACCCGTGGTTTCTTTGCGGAAAAACGCCATGTCTTCGGGCAAGGAGAAGAGCAAATCGTTATTTTTGCCTATTCCCCATTTTTTGTCTACTACTACTATCTCTCTCATATAGCAACCTCTATTTTGTCACTCAATTCGTTACATTTATAGTCCTCGAATGTGAAATCCTCGATTTTGAAATCGTAAAAATCAGTAACCTCGGTGTTCATCTTAAGTTCGGGAGCATCGTATTGAGGATTTTTCATAATTTTTTCTAAGATAGGAATATGTCTATCGTATATATGCGCGTCCGCAATAACGTGGAGTAGAGTTCCAGCCTTTAGTCCGCATACTTGAGCGAACATTTTGAGCAAAATGGAGTATTGAACTACGTTCCAATTATTCGCGGTCAACATATCTTGTGATCTTTGGTTTAATATACCGTTCAAGGTATCTCCCGATACGTTGAAGGTCATAGAATAAGCGCAAGGATACAAATGCATTTCGTGAAGATCGGCGTGGTTGTAGATGTTGGTCATAATACGACGACTTTGGGGGTTGTTTTTAAGATCGAACAACACTCTATCTACTTGGTCGAATTCGCCCTCTTTGTATTTGTGCTTAATGCCGAGCTGATATCCGTATGCTTTACCGATAGAACCCGTTTCGTCTGCCCACGAATCCCAAATTTTAGATTTGAAATCGTTGACGTTGGAAGATTTCTTTTGCCAAATCCACAACAATTCGTCTATAGCGGACTTGTAGTAGGTACGGCGAATGGTGAGAATGGGAAATTCTTCATTCAAATCGTAACGATTGACGATACCGAATTTTTTAACGGTATGCGCGGGTGTTCCGTCCTCCCATTTAGGACGAACGTCTAATTCAGTGTCCCAATATCCGTTTTGCAAGATATCTTGAC
>JAFQWW010000076.1 GCA_017407285.1 Clostridia bacterium | reverse complement strand
TCGTGTATTTTAGAAATTATCATTTAGATAAAAAAGCAAATGAAAAGGAGTAGAATTATGGAAACGCAAATAAAAAAATATCAAAAGTTAAATGATTTTGCATTAAAAAACTGTGTTGTACTTTTTGGGGAAGATGTTGACACGGACATTCCCGCGAGCGAATTGGCGCAATCTTTTGAACTTGATTATCCCGTATATAATAGAAGTTTTTTAGGTTTAAATTTGGAAAATTCTATTGCGTTGTATGATAGTTGTATTAAAAATTTAATACCCGATACGGTTTTGTTACATATTGGCACAAACGACCTTGATTTTTTCAATGAAAATAAAGTTGCTTTCGAGCAAAAGTATATCTCTTTAATTGAACATATTAAAACAATGGATAAAAAATGCCGTATCGTTGTTGTATCTATTGATAATAAAACTATCAACCAAGAGTTAAAAAATATTGCTGATTCGACTAAATGCGAATTTGGGGATTTATCGTCTATCAAAGTTTGGAATCCGCAAGCATTAAAAAACATTACGTCTTTTGTGCAAACAATGGGTGTTAGAAAATATTGCAAAAGAAAACCAATTTACAACATATTGAAAATACTTTTTACATATTAAAGAAAAAATAGGCAGATGTACAAGAACGTGTACACCTGACTATTGACTTTTATAGATTCTTATGACAAAATAACAAACACGAACAAAAAGTCAATGCATGATGAGTAAAATTTTATAAAGAGTTTGTAAAGTATAGCACACTATACTTTGTAAGCAAAGTAGTGTGTTTTGCAGAGCAAAAAAGTAACGGATAGCAAAAATTTTGCTATCCGTTTTCATTGTTTCAAAAAATCCCTAAGAGAAGAGCGTCTAGTCGCTTTTTTTTTTGTTGAACTGAGAGAAAGGTATTGCAATAGTTGAATTTTTGAGTTATAATATCTTGAGGCGTATTATGATAAGACAAGCAAAAGAGCAAGATATTGACAAGATTTTAGATTTATTAAGACAGGTTAACCTCGTTCATCACCTAGCTCGTCCCGATATATTTAAAATCGGCACGAAATACGAAAGGGGAGAGGTTCAAAAAATACTTGATTGTAACGATACTCCCGTTTTTGTGTACGAGGACGTGGAATTAGGTGTATTGGGATACGCTTTTTGCGTCTTTCAACGACACGAGAATAGCACCCTTTTTACTGACCTAAAAACTCTTTATATAGACGATTTGTGCGTAGACGAAGGAGCAAGGGGAAAAGGAATAGGGAGGGCGTTGTACGAGTACGTTTTAGATTTTGCAAAAAGAGAGGGTTGCTATAACCTTACCCTTAACGTTTGGAACAAAAACGATTCCGCTATGGCTTTTTATAAGTCTTTAGGTCTTTTTGTGCAAAAGGTTGGAATGGAGAAGATATTATGAGTATATTTAACCTATTGTTTTTAGGAACGTGTGCGTGTGATTATTCTCCCAAACTCAAAGAGGAATACAAGGACAAATTCGACAAAGATGCAAGGCGTTCATCGTCTATCATTATAGACGGAAAATATTTGGTGGATTGTGGTCCGCATACCTTGGATTCTTTGCGTATTGCAGGGGTAGAGCGTACAAATTTAACTGCTTTGTTTATAACGCATACTCATGACGACCATTTTGACGAGAAAAACGTGCAAGAACTCGTGGATACCGTGCCGAATTTACGCATTTATATAAACGAAAACGCCGATATCAATATCCAAAACGCCGAGATTATAAAAATGAAGACTTTCACGCCGTATTGTTGTGAGGATATGACGGTTACGAGTTATCCTGCAAATCACAGACAAGAAACTGCGCCACAGCATTACTTATTTGAAAAATCGGGCAAAAAAATCTTCTACGCTTTGGACGGTGCGCTATTTTTACACCAAACGTATTACGCATTGGTGGAAAAAGAGTTTGATACGTTAGTGTTGGACTGCACGACGGGAGATTACGAGGGAGATTATAGGCTTTGCGAGCACAATAGCATACCTTTGATACGTTTAATGCTACCAAGTATGAAAACGGTTCGCATGATAACGGCGGACACCCAAGTTTATTTGTCCCACCTTGCGCCCTCCTTGCATAAAAGCCACGACGAAACCGTGAAAATTTGCGAGAAATTCGGTGCAAAAGTTGCTTACGACGGACTAAAAATAGATATTTAAGTAATATTAAAATAGGGAAACCCTTTTACGCAAATATTTAATAACACAATAGAGGTGAAAAATGAGAAAGAAGGAAAGATGGGAATGGATACATAGTTGGTGCGAAGACGTAAATTTTACGGACAAACCGAGAGTTTTGCTCGTTGGAGATTCTATTACGCACAATTATCAAGAAAAGGTAAGGGAAAAACTCAAAGATATATGTTACGTAGACTACGTTTCGACTGCGTACGCAATAGATTCTAAAATCTACGAAAACTTAGTAAAGTCTTTTATTCAAGACACTGATTACGCCCTTATTCACTTCAATAACGGACTTCACGGCATACATATACAAAAGAGAAGTTACAAAAAACTTTTGCAAAAAATGTTGTCCTTTATTCCTGATACTACTAAAACGACTTTGGCATTGTCCACTTGCGTGTATAAAGAGGGGAACAAACGCTTTGATACCGCATGGCAAAAAAGGGTAAAAGAGAGAAACGAAGTAATGAGCGAACTCTCTCAAGACAAAGGATACCCAATAGACGACTTGTACACGGTAAGTATGAATATCTCAAAATCCGACCGCCACGTAGACGGTACGCATTATAAAGAGAGTGGCTACGAAATACTCGCCACCGCCGTTGCAAAGTTTATAAAAGAGAATTTGTGATAAAAGCACGCAAAATGCGTGCTTTTTAGTTTGTTGTTGAAAATTTTGAAAAATCGCATAAAAACGTTTGCGAAAGACTAAAAAATGTGCTACACTAAAAAGGTACTCACGTGGGGGTGTAGCTCAGCTGGGAGAGCACCTGCCTTGCAAGCAGGGGGTCAGCGGTTCGATCCCGCTCATCTCCACCACGAGAGAGCAAGCACGCAAAATGCGTGCTTGTTTTTTATTTTCCTTGAGCAACAACTTGTTCGTTTGCGAAAATGGGAAATAAAAAAATACGCATTATCATGCGTATTTGCGAACGAGTACAGGAGATATCGTAGCAACGCGTAGATATCTCCCCCCCCCTATATTCACGACGACACTGGCTAACGCCCTGCTCGTCGTATTTTTTTGTTCCGCTGAGCGGGCAACGAAACTGTGGTTCACTTCGTTCACAACGCGATGCTCCCCGATCCCGCTCATCTCCACCAAAAATCGACAAGTTTCGACAGAAGCTTGTCGATTTTTACTTTTTCACTTTTCACTTTTCACTTTTCACTAAATCCCTTGTCGATTTTTACTTAACTTTAATAAATCAAGGCAAAGCCTTGTATATCATCCGCAACTTGTTGCGGTATATCATCAAAATGCAGTTTTGTATATCATCATTGCGAAAGGAATACAACCTACGGTTGATGAGATACTCGCCTTGTCGAGATATTCTCGACAAGGCGGATGATATACACGCTAAAACGTGATGATATACCATTGCTTTCGCAATGGATAAACAAAAAAAGAACTTTTGTTTACCAAAAGTTCTTTTTTGTTGGCAGGAGTAGTCGGAATTGAACCAACACCGTTGGAGTCAGAGGCCAACGTGCTACCACTACACCATACTCCATCGCTGCAACGAAAACAATTATATATCATTCTTTTCAAAAATGCAAGCGGTTTTAACTAAATTTTTGAGATTATTCGTTTTCTTTAGCGTCAGCTTTTTTGCCTTTTTTTACGATTTTAATAACGTAGAATATGACCACGAGTAAAATAAGAGCGCACAATGCGTAGAGTATAATATCGATGTATTCCTTAAATAACATTCCCAAGGTAAAGATAATGGTAGATGCTATAGCGTTACCGATAGCAACTGCGGTTATAGTTTGCTTAAAGCTCATTCCTAAAAATACGGCAATTCCCGTACCCGTCCAAGTGCCGGTCAAGGGGAGCGGTATTGCTATAAAGCCTGCAACGCCTATAGTTTTTATCTTGTCTGCGTGTTTTTTATTATCCACGCCTTCCGTTTTTTTACCTACCTTTTGGGCTTTTTCGTTGATAATGTTTTCCACCTTTTCTACGAATCTACCAAAGCCTTTGATTTTCTTCAAAAGGTTTAAGACGGGGCGCAAAATAAAGAACAATATCACGCCGAGTGCGGTTGAACCTAGCCAAGACAAAAGCCACACGAGCCAAGGATTGACCATCATTCCGCCACCGATACCTATAAGTATTGCGCCACGAAGTTCCACGAAAGGTATAGCGGACACGAAAAATATAGTAATAATATCGTTACCGAAAAGATTTCGGAAAAATTCTACAATAGTTTCAGCCATTTTCGTCCTCCAAAAAATATTATATTATATTCGTTTGCAAAAGTCAATTATTGTTTGCTATAATAGGTTTATGCAGAAGATCATAGGCGCTATGCGCAGAGCAATTAAAGATTTTGGACTCATTCAAGACGGAGACAAGGTAGCGGTAGGCGTATCGGGTGGAAAGGATTCACTCGCGCTTTTGACCGCGCTATCGTTATACAAGCGTTTTGCTCCCGAAAAGTTTGATTTAGTGGGAATATCCATAGACGTGGGTTTTCCTGAGGGGGAAGAGGGACTAAAAAAGGTCAAAGAATACTCCGAGTCCTTGGGTACTCCTTTTTATATTGAGAAAACGGATATCGCGCAAATCGTATTTGAGGAAAGGAGAGAGAGCAATCCTTGTTCTTTGTGTTCCAAAATGCGAAGAGGGGCGTTAAATACCGTTGCAGTTAAATTAGGTTGCAATAAAGTAGCGCTCGGTCATCACGTGGACGACGTGTTGGACACTTTCTTGCTTTCCATGATATACGAAGGTAGACTCTCCACCTTTAAGCCCAAGACCTATCTTGACAAAACGGACGTTACGGTCATTAGACCTTTCGTGTACGTAAACGAGGGGGATATAAAGGGGGCCGAGAGAAGACTTTCTTTCCCAACCTACAAAAATCCTTGCCCTGCTGATCACAACACCGAGCGTGAGTATATGAAGACCTTGGTTAAGGAGATAACGGATAAAATACCTATTGCAAGGGATAGAATGACTTCGGCTATTACCCATCCTGAAAGATACAATCTTTTCCCACCCAAAGAAAACGGGGAAGAATAAATTATTTGACTAGGATATATTTTTGTGTTATAATGAGAAAAATTTGATAAGCGTTGATAAGAAAGAGAGTAAATCAGCTTTTTCAGAGAGAAAACGGTAGGTGCGAGTTTTCAAAGTCTTTACTCATTCCCGTCTTGGAGCTTGCGTGCGAGAGCACGTCGGGTGCGCCCGTTAAAGCGCAGAGAGTGCGGAGCAATCCGAACACAGGTGGTACCACGGAAACTATTTCGTCCTGACTTAGGTCAGGGCTTTTTTTATTTGGAGGTAAATATGAAGATTGACAAACTCGTTGGCGAGAGATTTAAGGAAAGACCGTCTGATTGCGTTGTAGACAGTCACGCATTGATGGTTCGTGGCGGATATATGAAGTACGTTGCAAACGGCATTTATTCGTCCTTTATGCCCTTGAAGAGGGTAACCAAAAAAATCGAGCAGATTATGCGCGAGGAGATGGATAAAATAGACGGACAGGAAGTGGCTTTTCCCGTAGTTATGCCGGGATCACTTTGGTCGGAGTCCGGTAGATATGAAAGTATTGGTAAGGAACTCGTAAGATTTTCCGATCGTAACGATTCTCCTTTAGTCCTTGGTATGACTCATGAAGAGGCAGCGGTACAACTTGTGCGTGAGTACGCTCAAAGTTACGCAAAATACCCCTTTATGATATATCAAATCCAGACTAAATTCCGTGACGAGGCTCGTCCTAGATCCGGTCTTATTCGTGTGCGTGAGTTCACTATGAAAGACGCTTATTCTTTCCACACCTCTCAAGAAGATTTGGAAAACTATTACGACGAGTGTCACAAAGCGTACGAGAAAATTTATCAAAGAGTAGGACTTCCCGAAGTCGTATCCGTAAAATCCGACTCCGGCATGATGGGTGGTAAGGTGTCTCACGAGTTTATGCTTCTAACTCCTATTGGCGAGGACTCTATCGTTTTGTGTCAAGAGTGTGATTATAGAGCAAATATGGAAGCAGCGGACAATATTTTGGACGAAGTTCGTGACGAGGTAAGCGAGGAACTCGTAAAAGTGTCCACTCCTAATCAACACACCATAGAAGAGGTTTGCGAGTTCTTGAATGCAGACGCTAAAAAATCTTGTAAGGCCGTGGTTTATCAGAGAAACGCAGACGACAAGTATATAGTTTTGTTCCTACGTGGGGATTTAGAGGTTAACGAAACCAAACTAACCAATCACTTAGGCTTTGATATTCACCCTGCCGTTATTACGGAAGAGAGCGGAATAAACGCCGGATTTATCGGCCCCGTAGGCTTTAGCGCGGACGCTATTTTGTTGTACGACAAGTCTTTGGAGAACATGAACAACTTGGTTTGTGGTGCAAACGAGGTTGATTATCACTACACCGGTCTTGATATGGCTCGTGATATAAAGGGTGTACAGTACTACGACTTTGCTAAAATCAAAGAGGGAGGTATTTGTCCTGTTTGTGGAAAGAAAGCTATCACCATATCTCGTGGTATAGAGGTAGGAAACATTTTCCAACTTGGCACCAAGTACACCACCTCTATGAATATGACCTACGTAGACCGTGACGGCAAGGAACAATATCCTATTATGGGTTGTTATGGTATAGGCGTAGGCAGACTCGCCGCATCTATTTGTGAGGCGCATCACGACGATTACGGTCCTATATGGCCTATGAGCGTTGCTCCTTGGCAAGTTCAGTTGTGCGCCGTTAGATCGGACGACGAAGAGGTCAAAGCGTACGCTAATAAACTCTATAAAGATTTGCAAGATAAGGGTATCGAGGTTATATATGACGATAGAAACGTATCTGCAGGCGTAATGTTCTCGGATGCAGACCTTATCGGTGCGCCTTTGAGAATAATAGTTTCACCTAGAAATATGAAAAACGGCGTAGTCGAGATGTCCTCTAGAGATAAGAGCTACAAAGAAAGCGTAGCGCTTGATATCGCGCTTGACACCGCTGTAAACTACGTCAAAAAGGCTTTAGATGATCTAAAATAATATGAAAACTGATTTTTTTGCAGGATACGCTAAAATAAATATCACGCCGTCTTTAGGTGTATCTATGATAGGATACTATATAGATAGATTTGCCGAAGGGGTTTTGGACGAACTCGAAGCAATTGCCACAGCCTTTAAAAAAGGAGAAAACACCGTACTTTTGATAGCAGTTGATAACTGTGAACTTACAAGAGAAAAACTAGATCCAATTCGTCAAACTATACAAAAAGAGACGGGAGTTAGTGCGGATAAAATACTTATCCACTCTACCCATACTCATACGGGACCGGGTCCAAGTTTGACCTTTGGAGAAAACAAAGCGCTAAAAGAATACTACGCCGTTTTGTCTGATAAGTTAGTTCAAGTAGCAAAATCCGCTTTAAGCGACTTAAAACCTGCAAGAATGGGTTACGGAGTAGGCAAAGCGCCTAATGTTGCTTTCGTTAGACGTTTTCGCATGAAAGACGGATCGGTTATGACAAATCCCGGCGTTAATAATCCCGATATCGTAAGCCCCATAGGTGAGGTTGACGAGAGAGTGAACGTTATAAGAGTGGATAGAGAGGGCGGAGAGAGCATAGTTATTGTAAATTTCGGCAATCATCCCGACACCGTAGGTGGTAGTAAAATATCGGGAGATTGGCCCTCGTTTTCGAGAAAGTTTGTGGAAAATAGCATAGAAAATACTAAATGCATTTTTCTAAACGGAGCGCAAGGGGACGTCAATCATGTAAACGTACATCCAAAAGGGGGAGATTTTAACGATCTTTTTATGGATTTTGACGGTTGTTCTCGCGGTTACGGACACGCGCGCCACATAGGTCGAGTGGTCGCAGGAGCAGTGATGCAGGTCTATGATAAAGTAAATTATATAGAAGTGGATAGCGTGGATGGAAAGATAGTGGATATGAAGATTCCATCCAATAAAGCAAGCTCGGAAGAACTAATTCTTGCTAAAAAATACCACGCTCTACATCTAGCAGGCAAAGACGAGGAGATACCATATAATGGTATGATGCTCACGACTGTAGTAGCTGAAGCGAAAAGAATGGTGAACTTAGAGAATGGACCTGATTATTTTAACCTTTTTATGACGATTTTGAAACTAGGGGATATTAACATCATTGGTTTCCCCGGTGAACCATTTACTGGGATCGGTCGAGCAGTCAAAGAGTTAAAAGAGGAAGGACTTATTTTCCCCGTATGCTGTGCAAATGACAACGCGGCGTATTTCCCAACGAATGAGGCGTACGACGAAGGGGGTTATGAAGCCCGTAGTTCCACGCTCAAAAAGGGCGTAGCGGAGTTATTAGTAAACTACGCAAAAGAAAATATATAACGAAAGGACGAGAAATTCTCGTCCTTTTTTATAAGTTGAAATAGTTGAGTAAGTTTTTAAACTTGTCTTGTGCAAACGAGCAAGTTTCTCTTAAAAAGCCTCGTTCATTGCTCCACTCGTTTAATCCACGATAATAGAAGATTTTGAGGTTTTCATCTATTATGAACGGCACAATTTTGTGCTTTAAGCACTCTTTAAAAAGCACAAGCCTTCCAACTCTTCCGTTACCGTCTTGGAATGGATGTATGCGCTCAAATTTATAATGGAAATCTAATAGGTCGTCTAAAGTTTTTTGTGGTTTAGCATTGTAGGAGCTAATGAGTTCTTTTAACGCGTTTTTTACCTCAGAAGGAGACGTCGTTTCCTTTCCCCCTACCGTATTAGGTAGTTTTTTGTATTCGCCTATTGCAAACCAATCTTGATAAGAGTCTTTAGTCCCTGATTTTAATATTTTGTGTAATGCTTTCACGAAAGACTCGCTTAGCGGTTTAGTGGCGTTGTCTATGACGTAATCTACGCATCTAAAATGGTTTACCGTTTCGACTATATCGTCCACTTTTAATGCAACGTTTTCTATTCCCACCGTATTCGTTTCATATATATATCTCGTTTGGTCATGAGAAAGGGTAGAACCTTCTATATGGTTTGAATTATACGTCAAGTCGATTTGTATTTGATGATAAATACCACCTGAGACTTTTGCCTGTCTTTCTTGACGAAGAATAGACAAAAGATTGGAAATTTTTGCATTTTGGCGCATAGGTTTTCGTGCACTTTCAGGTATAAGCCAGGTTTTTCCTTCTAAAATAGCGCCTTCAATTGTGCCTTTATTGCAATAATCTCTTACGCTTCTCTCTGATATTCCCCATTTTTTTGCCGTTTCTTTTACGTTTAACATAATCATATCACCTATGTATAGTGTATCACACTATCGGCAAAAAATCAATAAAAAAAGCAAAAAATCTTGCGTTTCTTGCCGATACAGGCAAAATATGCAATAAAAATAGCGGTTTCACGTCTTTATCGGCAAGAAACGGATCTATACTACTGCGCAAACTTTTCTTAAAAAACGACTTGATAAAAACTATTTTATGTGTTATACTAATTACGCCAAACAAAAATGAATATATATTTAGAAGAGAGATATTTTTTATAGGATAGATATATCCTTTTTGCGCATTCTAGTTCGTGATGAATTTTGTAAAAATGCAAATTCCGCACGGATTGGAACGTAAAGGATTTTATCCCTCTTCTATATTCTATTTGTTTGGCGACAATCGGAGTTTGCGTTTTTGTGCGTCGGCTTCGGTTGACGCACTTTTTATTTTAGGAGGAAATTATGAGAAAGAAAGCAACGAATGAAGATATTGCGAAGTTTATTGCGGATACTGCAAGGCAGGTGTCAAGCGAGATGGATTTAGAATTTAGAATTGCTAGAGGTCGCATGGAGGTAGCGGAAGGGGAGTTATACAACACCTTAGATGAAAGGCAGAGAAAGTTTTATAAAGAGTTTTGTCAAGCGAGATCGGAATTTTACAAAATCGCAAGTGAAATTTACGAGAGAAAGTTTTAAATAAAAAAAGGACTTTGGTTTTCCAAAGTCCTTTTTGTTTAGTGATTATTTCTGATAATCTTTTACGATGTCGCGAGCAGCCTTGAATTCTGCGCCCATGTCTTTAAGTAAATCGATAAGGTCACGAAGTTCTTTTATAGCAACTTCGCCCGTATTTCTGATGATGAACTCGTCGGGTAATACGGTGGACTCACCGAAGTGATAAGACTCTTTGCAGGGAACGAACTCCCAAGGATGAATGTAGAATGCAATAACGGGATTCTCAATACCCTTGCCTTTTGCAAATTCCAAGTAGTTTGCTACTTTGTCTGCAACGAATTTTGCGCCTTTGGTACGGAATTCGGGCCATTGGTCACGGTCACGTTGCAAATCTCCGTCCTTACTTTCCATTACCATATCTGCAAAGTTGGGAATTTCCAAAACGGTGCTGTCGCCCTCTTTGGTCCAATCTTCACGAGAAGGATAATAAGGTGCGAATCTCTCGCGATAGAAATACATCGGATAGGTTGCATCCGACGTGTAACCCAAGTTTTCAAGAGCGTTTACAACTGCGGTGCTACCCCAAAGTCTGGGACAACGGAAAGAAGTGGGGCGAACGCCTGCAGCCTCTTCGATCCATTCGGTTGCGATCTTGAGTCTAGGTTCAACTTCGTGGGGGAGTAAAGGTTTAACTCCGGGGATAGGGAACAACTCGTCGCCAACGGTTTCGTGATACAAAGAGTGTCCGCCTACCTCGTAACCACGCTGGTTTACGAGTTTTGCGATATCGGGATTCATTTTAGCACACTCGCCCGTGAAATAGAAGGTAGCGCCTACGCCTTTCTCGTCAAAGATATCGAGAAGGATAGGTACGCCTACGGGAATACTCTCGTAGAACGGGGTAAAGCTACCAACGTCGGTTTCAGTGTCTACGCCGAAAAGTACTGTAAATTTAGCCATTTTAGTGCTCCTTAATTATTCGTTATAACCTAAAGTGGTGTAGTAAGCAAGGTTAACCTGACGATTGTCAAGTCTGCCGTACTGCAATACGATAGGTACGTTAGATACGACTTTCATAGCGTACTGAGTTTCCAAAGGAACAACGTAACCAGACATATGTTCGGGCTGATTCATTCTAAAGCAACGAACCTCTTTAGCAGGAACGGTCCAAACGATGCCCTCGTACGCGGGAGAGCCAGTGAAGAACAAAGTAACGTTAATCAAAGCCTCTTTGTTAGAGTCGTTTACGATAATAACGGATTCGTGTCCCTTCATCTCGCCTTCGCCCTCAGGGGGAAGTTCGCAGTCGGGAATGATCCAATACTTTTTGCCTAAAGCTTTCATTATGCGTCAACCTCTACGATACCTTTCAAGTAATCGGTCATGGATTCGCAACCGTTTTCGGTAACAGCGATACCTTTTTCCCATCTTACACCAAATCCGTCACCGGAAACGAAGGTGTCAACCTGGAAGGTCATGTTGGGTTCCAATATGTAATCACTAGAAGTTTCCATCCAAGGAGCTTCTACCTCGATCATACCAGTACCGTGGCAAGGTCCGTATACGAAGTTCTTGGTCATGCCAGCGTCTTCGAAGAGTTTGTAGAAACCTTTAGCAACGTCGGAAGCCATTTTACCAGCTTTGATCTGATCGGTAGTCCAGTTATGACAATCCAAACAGAAATCAACGATTCTCTTCTTCTCGCCAACGAGTTTACCCATAGAAACGGGAAGACCGATAGCAGGGGAGTAACCGTCGATTTTAGCGGACAAGTTCAACTGAACGATATCGCCTTTCTTGATCTCACGGTAGGAAGAACGGGAGATTGCGTGAGAAGTGCTCTTCTCGCTAAATACGTACATAGGAAGACCTTCGTACTCTGCGCCGTTCTCGTAAATAACGCTTTGTGCTACACCAACCATCTGGAGTTCGGTTACACCGGGGCGGAGTTTGCGGATAACTTCGTCAGTAGCAAGTTCAACGATTCTGAAACCTTCTCTGATACAAGCAAGCTCGTTGATACTCTTGATTTTTCTAAGAGTAACCATGATATCAGCACACTGTACGATCTCAGCTTTGGGGAAATCGTTCTTAAGACCTTCGTAGATAGGCAAGGTGCAGTCTATGTAGCTACCAAGACCGATCTTGAGGTTTTCACCGGTAACGCCGATAGCTTTGAAAACGTCGGAGAAATGATCGGGGATAAGCTCAGGATAAGCGGGGTCAGCAGACTCTCTGAATTCTTTCAAAACGAAGATTTTGTCGATTTTAGCAAAATCTGCAGCAAAGATTTTGGACTCAGGACCAACCATGAGTGCTGCGTCACCGTTAGCAGAAATAGCAACACCGCAACGCTCGAAAAGGGGCCAGAAGCCACTGAAATAACGGGTGTTAGCGTAATCGCTCTCCGTACCGGAAACGATCATGAGGTCCAAACCGCGCTCTTTGACAAGTTGAGCGGCTTTTTGAATACGCTCTTTGTACTCATAATCAGGAATACAAACTCTGTTCATTGTAAAATCCTCCTTAACATAACTCAAAACGAGTATAATAATTTATTTTATAACCCCATTATACAACGCGCACGCGCGTAATGCAATAGAAAATAGTCAATTTTTTTTACACAATCGTAAATTTGTGCAAGATTTTACAAGAAAAGATTCCTCCAAAACAAAAATTGCAATAAACGCAAAGCAACCTATTTTTTTCTATCTTGACGAAAGGGGTTTGGTGTGGTAAGATAATGATACAACTTGTGTATTTTATTTAAAAAACGCTTTGGATAAAGACGAAAGGAATAAGGTGGAGATTATATAGATTTTATCGGAGGGCAAAATGAGATTGTTTAAGCGTAAAAAAGACGAGAAAATTTCACAAGATTGGCGTTTGGTAGGATACGGAGGACGCTTGAATGGGCATACGTTTCATTACAAAGATTTTGTGTCAAGCGAAACCAACGATCACGACCATTGTACGTTTTGTAATACGACAATCACTGATTTAGACATAAAAGATGAAGAAATATTGAGAAGTGGATACTGTACGATATACGAAAAAACTGGTCAGGAATGGTGGGTTTGTGAAAAGTGTTTCGAAGAATTTAAGGATCGATTCGATTTTAAAACATTGTAGTTGAATCAGAAAAATTTAAATGGTTCGGTGTAAGATACCGAACCTTTTTTGTATCTTGACGAAATGGGGTTGGTGTGGTAAGATTTACTAAAGGACGATGATGAGTGTAAGAGAAATTCGTGTAATTGTCATAAAAAAGTAAGTTCTATTATATGGTCACGCGCAAGTACTCAAGTAACGTATGTGATTGTTGATGAACTAATAAGAATAAGTGATATGTGGATAAATTGAAGATAGCGATGAGATTGTTTTATTTTGATGAAAAAATGCAAGAGTATGAGCGCAATTTAGATTTCATTTCTGAGTATAAATATTTGGAGCAATTGTATATTGAAAAGCCTTCCTCTCAAATTTTTCTTACGTTGCTTGCATATTCTTGGTATTATTTGGTGGAAGGAGATATAAATCAAATTCCTATAAGCTATGATTGGAGGTTTTTTGAATCAAAATTTCAAGAATACGTTAATTTAGGATTAGAAAAATTTCATAACGATGAAAGAATAGTGTGTATTATGGGATATATAATTGATCTTCATTGGATGTATTTGGGCGAGCAGTACGAGAATTATGGCAAAAAACTGTTAAAATATTGTATTGAAAACGCAAATGATCGAAGAATCAATGAGATGGCTCACTTTTGGCTTGATAGAAATGGAACAAAATTGCACGTAGAAACAGTAAAAGAACTTTTTGAAACAGATTCAATTTTAGACGAGTATTTTAGATATGTTTTAAGTCTTGATTAATTTTAAAAAAGGGCTACTAAGTAGCCCTTTTTCTATCTTGACGAAATGGGGTTGGTGTGGTAAGATAATGATACAACTTGTGCATTTTATTAAAAAAACGCTTTGGATAAAGACGAAAGGAGATTTTTATGCACCGATACGTACATTTTTTGTTCTTTGCTAAGGAGAAAGGGGGATACAATTTTGATTTAGGCGTATTTTCCACTAAGAAAAATGCTTTACAAAAAATTGAACAGGTAAAAGACACCGTTGGTTTTCGTGATTATCCGAAAGAGTGTTTCATTATAGAAAAGAAAGCAGTAAAAGATTTTTCCAAGGGAGAGAAAATAAGCGGAAAAAGCTTGTATTGGATAGACCATATGTATGAACTTGAAGAGGACGGGAAGGAATATTTGTGTTGGACACATTGTGGATACTATAGATACAAAAAAGATGCGGTAAAGGCACTGGAAAGATACAAAACTAAAACCCGATTCGGTAAAAAATATCCTGATGAATTTTATTTAGATAGAATTCGCGTAGATGATTTCGAAAGCATTTGGGATGAGGGCTTCGTACCCCTATGATAATAACGGAAAAGGTTTTGAATTTAGATTATACGACGTAAAGAACGTTGATTGTGTGTTAGCAGAAAACATACAATAAAAGTAAACAGAAATTTAATCATCATCAAAAAGGTTCGGTACTTTCCTACCGAACCTTTTTTCTATCTTGACGAAATGGAGCTGGTGTGGTAAAATCTAATAAAAAACGAATGGTGGAAAATGATTAGATTTCAAGGCGAGTTGACTGAAAGCGTAAAAGATAAGATGAAAAAGAACGCAAAAGACGGTATGCTTTGGGGGCGTATTATTTTGTTAATTTGCGAGCTTGTGGTTTTGGTGTTAGGTGGTCTATCATTTTTTGATTATATATCGTCAATGATATTTTTAGGAGTACAAGCGCCGTTGGTTTTCTTGATAGTGCTTTATTTTCTTTTACGTGAGCCTAAAAATTTTCCTAACGACCTCACGATAAAAGACGGAAAAATTGTTTCAGAGGGCGAGAATTTTAAGTACGTTAGGACTGTTTCGTCCGTAAAGCGCGTTATTGATGCAGGTGATTGTTATTTGTTTAGATTTGGTGGGGACTTTTACGATAGAAGCGTGGAAATTTCTTCAAAATGGTCTTTCGTGTGTCAGAAAGATTTGTTGGTCGAAGGTACGATAGAGGAATTTGAAAAGCTTTTTGAGAATAAAATAGTCAAAACTAATATAGTAGTGAAACCTAAAAAAATCACTAAAAATCCTCTTATTAAAACTACGAAAGAGGATTTAGACAAGTTCAAAGAATAGTTAAAAACGAGTTCGGTTTACGAACTCGTTTTCTTTATTCACAAGGAATCACACACTTTCTTTTTTTGGGGCGGGTGAGGTAGCGTAACAGTTCTACCAAGCCCTCGAATAAAAAGGATAATAGTATTGCAGACAGCGTCCAGGCAAAGAGTCTTGCCGTGGCGAGATCGAGTTGAGCAACGTTCATATACCAACCCATACTCTTTAGGGTGTTTACCATGACCTCTGCCGATATTACTACTTTGAGGTTGAGGGCTATACCGCTCTTTACGCTCGACAAAACTCCGTTTCTAGAAAGAGGAAGGTAGAGTTTTTTTATCATAGTTTTAGGGGCAACGTCGTACACTTTTGCCATTTCTACGAGTTTTATATCTACTCCTGCTAAAGCGTTGTGGATTCCCTCGTACAAAAGGGGAAAACTCACTAAAAAACCTATGAATATTGGTCGTGATTCTTCTGAAAACCACGCAAAGGCAAGCAAAAGCAAACTCATAGTGGGCGTGGCTCTTATCACCGTCATAAATGGAGCAAAAGCGGTGTAGAATGTAGGTTTTAAGTAGGCGACTATTGCAAATATCATAGCAAGTACGAAGGATATTCCAAAGCCTATCAATGCACGCAAAGTCGTGGAGAATATTGCAAAATAAAATTCTCCTTCACCTAAAAGGGCGATAAATTCTCCCGCCACGCTCCAAGGCGTGGGCAAGAGAAAATTAGAGCCAACGAGCAACGCCACCACGCCCCACAAGGCGATTAAGACAACGATGCTAACGAGTATTATTAATATTTTTTTGTTTTTATTATTTTTCATTATAGATAAAACTTAAGATCGGGCAATTTCTTTACACCGTATACGGGTAAAATTGCCTCTATCTGGCTTTTAGCCTCTGTTGCTTTTATCGTTTTGACACCGCATCTAGCGATAGTGAAACGATTTAAGTCCGAACTTGCCGCCGTCGTGCTACCGCGCAAGGTCAAAAGTTCGTCCGCTCTAGTCGGATTTTCCGTGATAAATCTATCGTTTTCGTATAGTTTTTGGAGCAAATCAGTCAAAAACGCTTCGTTACCGTAATAATCTTTACCTATTACCATACCTGCTTGGGGATAGCCTGCGTTCTCCGTGTTGTACGCGGATTGCCAAACTTGTTGCAAGTTTGCAACTACCTTGCTGGGTGCTCCTATTACCTTGCTTGCGGCAGGTTCTGCGATTACTGCGTACTCGATTTTACCTTGCTTTAGTCCGGGGATTATAGTGGTTGCGTCTGCGTGATATACGATTGAGACCTTGTCACTCACCGCAGTTTGACTGTTCTCTACGTATTCTATGCCGTGATAGGACAAAAGCCCACGGAATATCTTGCCCGGAACGTCGTTTTGACCTATACAGTGAACGACCTTACCTTTTGCGTCGGACAAAGAATTTCCGCCTTTACCAACTAAAAACAAGTTGCCCCAAGTTTGTACGGACAAAAGCTTTATATCTGCGCCACCGTTGTAGAGCGCAACGCAAGCGTTCATAGGAAGGATAGCAATATCTGCATCTCCCTTTTCCACTGCTACTTTCACTCCTGCTCCCGTAGTTACGACTACGTTGAGTGAGTGTCCGTTCACCGTTGCTCCTTCTTCCATCAAAGACGCCACGGAGAGCGCGGGCGCGCCGTCGGGAACGTAGACGTTTACCACGTCTGCTTGTTCTCCACACGCAGTGAGCGAAAATAGGGATAACAAAAGTACTATAGTTAGGATGATTGCAAGTAATTTTTTCATAAGTCTACTCCTTAAAAAATTATTTTATCAAAGATTTTACGGATACGCCCGCTATTCGTCCGAGTTTGCCCGTGATTGCAGAGAAAGTTTCCACCTTTCCACGAACTATTACGGAGATAGCGGATACCCCCATATCGTGCACGGGGACACCCGTGCGTGCAACTATGCATTTAGCGTAATCCGACAAAACGGATTGTATCTTCAAGGGGGCTTCTCCGCCTACCTCTTTTTCTTCCACGATTATTCCTATAATTCCTATTCTTTCCGAGTTTTCCATACTTACTCCTAAAAAAAATTCCTATCACGAAAATGATAGGAAAAGAGCCGTACTGCGTACGGTAAGGTCTAATTATTCTTTTCTCATCATCTCCGAACGTATCATCGATTTCCGATATATAAAATTTTATCATACAAAGTGACCTTTGTCAATATAAAATTTTCAAAAAAAGACTTTGAAAAATCCTCTCGGTGTGTTACAATTATCCCGTGAGGTAGTTATGTTCAAAGAAAACCTTTTACAAACCATAGGAAAAACCCCTTTGGTTAGATTGAATAATATCGTGGCAAGCGACGGAGAAAGACGAATTTACGCCAAAGTCGAACTTTTCAATCCCGGCGGTTCTATCAAGGATCGTACGGCGTTTTACATGATAGAAAACGCGATAAAGAGGGGTAAAATCGACCAAAACACCGTTATCATAGAGCCCACGAGCGGAAACACGGGTATCGGACTAGCCGTTCGTTGTGCCGTTGAGAAACGTAGGCTCGTACTTACCATGCCCGACACTATGAGCGTGGAGAGAAGAAAGATTTTATCCGCATACGGGGCGGAAATAGTCTTGACCGAGGGTAAACTTGGTATGGCAGGCGCTATAAAGAGAGCGGAAGAGTTGAGCCGTGAGATAAAAAACTCTTTTATTCCCTCCCAGTTTACCAATCTTGACAACCGTTACGCACACGAGGTTACCACTGCGCCCGAGATATTTGACGATCTTCCGACCACTGCTTTTATCGTAGGCGGAGTAGGAACGGGTGGTACGTTAGGCGGTATAGCCGATTATATAAAAAAGCAAGGAAAAAACGCCAAAATCATCGCAGTCGAGCCCTATTCTTCCGCAGTTTTGTCGGGAGAGGAGAAAGGCGCGCATAATCTTCAAGGTATAGGCGCAGGTTTTATTCCCGACATCGTGAATTTGGACGATTTTTATAAGATTTTCAAAGTAAAAGACGAGGACGCCTATCGTTATGCAAGGCGTTTGGCAAAAGAAGAAGGCATTTTAGCAGGTATCACGTCGGGCGCTAGTTTGGCGGCGGCAGTTGAGTTATCTAAAGAGGAAAAAGGAGATATCGTAGTCATTCTCCCAGACACTGGCATGAGATATCTTTCGACAAAGTTGTATGAGTAAAAAGAGAGTAGTGGTTGGAATATCTGGTGGCGTGGACAGTTCGGTTGCCGCCTACCTATTAAAAGAGCAAGGCTATGACGTAGTCGGGCTTTTTATGCGTAATTGGAAAGAAGAGGACGATATGGGACACTGTACCGCCGAAGCCGATTACGCAGACGCTTTGCGCGTTTGTGGAACTTTGGATATTCCGTTCTATACTGCCGATTTTTCCAAAGAATATTGGGAAAGAGTCTTTCTCCATTTCGTGGAAGAGTACAAAAAGGGTAGAACTCCTAACCCCGACGTTTTGTGTAACCGCGAGATAAAATTTAAGCCCTTTTTAGAGCGTGCAAAGTTAGCGGGTGCGGACTACGTAGCCACGGGACATTATTGTGGTGTAAAACGAGAAAACGGCAGAACTTACTTGACTCGCGCAAAGGACGAAAACAAGGACCAAACCTACTTTTTGAACCAATTATCCGAAGAGCAAATCAAGGACGTTTTGTTCCCTCTTCAAGATATATCCGACAAAAGTGAGGTTAGACGAATTGCCGAAAAACTATCCCTTGTTACCGCAGACAAAAAAGATTCCACGGGCATTTGCTTTATAGGCGAGCGAAAATTCCGCGAGTTTTTATCCCAGTATATCCCCATGCAAGAGGGCGATATCGTCTGTGACGGTAAGGTCGTTGGACGTCATCAAGGCGTGTTTTTCTATACCCTAGGTCAAAGAAAGGGCTTAGGTATAGGTGGCGAGGGCGAGCGTTGGTTCGTCACCGGCAAAGACGTTCAAAACAATATCCTTTTCGTTTCCCACGGCGAGGACGATTGTCTATTCAAGTCCACCCTCACTTGCGAGTCTTTCAACTGGATAAACGGCACTCCCACCCAAAAAACGGATACCGTAACCGCTCGTATCCGTCATCGTCAACCCCTACAAGACGCAACCTACACCATTCTACCCAACAATTTAGTCCAAGTAGACTTTTCTTCTCCCCAGAGAGCGATTGCCGAAGGGCAATATTGCGTATTGTATAAGGGGGAGGTTTGTCTTGGTGGCGGTGTCATCGGGTAAAAAGGGATATTTGCGTCGACATACTTCAATATCAAAAACTGCCCCTTCGGGTTACGTACCACTTAGTACGCGCCCCTTGGGGCAGTTTTGCTATTTCGTCTCTCTCGCAAATATCCCTTTTTACCTCGATGACAGGAGGGGTAGACACTTCGATATACGAAAAAATATTAAGGCTCTCATCGGGTTACGTACGACACAGTACGCGCGTTTGAGAGTGATTTTTATTTTCACCCTAGCTCGTGTCTATCACCGTTTTTAGCCTATCACTTATGCTTTTTTACGGCGACGGTAAGTGGGTGTATATATTTCTCATTATCTTCCAAACTTGAAAGATTGTGTACATTTATTTTAATATTTTATATTGACTTTTAGGGTTAGGTAGGGTAGAATAACATTATCATTCCGTAAGGAGAAAGGTTATGTTAAAATTAGAGCAGAATTACGACTTTAGAAAAAGAATGTGCAAGCTTCATCACAAGGTTAAATGGGACAAATCCGTTTTGCCTTCTGCAGACGAGTACGCAATTCCTATGGAAATCACTATATCTAAGGATTTCGATAGCGTAGTAGCGGACAACGCGCTTAAAGATTTTAAGGACTATTTGAAGGTTGCCTTCGGCATAAAGGCTACTATAGTTAAAAACGATAAAAACGCTGATATATTCGGTACTTTAGGTAAAAACCTTGGCGACGGCGAAGGCTATATGGGTAGACGTCGCACCGTATCGGATAAAGGTATTTTGATTGAGGCGTTTGACGATAGAGGTTTCCAACAAGCGTTATTCTCTATGGAGTTTGAGTTGGGTGACAAAAAAGCGCCCTATCTTACCAAAGGCGTATTAGAGCAACGTGCAAAGTACACTCCGCGTATGATTCACTCCGGTTACGGTTGTGACGAATATCCCGACGAGTACTTAAACGTATGCGCGCATTACGGTTTCGACGCTATTTTGCTTTTCGTTAAAGACTCCAAGCACACCACGGTAGGAGAGTGCGACTTTACCGACATTATAAACCGCGCTAAAGCCTACGGTATCGACACCTACGCATATAGCTATCTCAAAAATTTCAATCATCCTTTGGATGAGGGAGCAAAAGAGACCTTTGATTCTATCTACGGACCCGTATTCCGCGAGCATCCCGGATTTAAGGGTATAGTATTCGTAGGAGAGTCCATTGAGTTTCCCTCTCGTGATCCTCACGTTTCTCCTCGTCATTATTACGACAAACCCGCGGACAATATCCCCGAATCCATGGAGAAACATTCTCCCGGTTGGTATCCCTGTTACGACTTCAAGGAGTGGTTGGAGCTCGTTCGCGACACCATTCGCGCTATAAAACCCGATGCAGATATCGTATTCTGGACCTACAACTTTGGTTACGTTGACGAAGAGGCGCGTATAAAACTACTAAAAACTCTCCCCACCGACGTATCTTTGCAAGTTACCTTCGAAATGTTCGAAAAGCGCAAGATAGGCAAGGCTATGGAGATTATTATGGACTACACCCTCTCCTTTGCGGGCCCCGGTCAGTATTTCTTGTCCGAGGCGAAGATCGCAAAAGAGAGAAATATCCGTCTTTACGCTATGGTGCAGACTGCGGGTAGAACGTGGGACTTTGGTACTGCTCCCTACGAGCCCTTCCCTTATCAGTGGCAAGCGCGTCTTGACGCTATTGAAGAGTGCAGAGAAAAGTACGGTCTTTGCGGACTTATGGAAAACCATCACTTTGGTTTCTATCCCTCTATCATCGCGCGCCAAGTTAAGAACTCTTACACCGTAAACGGTCATAGTAGTGAAGAAGAGATTGATTTGATAGCAAAATCCTTGTCTGAAGAAGAGTACGAGAAGATAAAAGAAGTATTTGCTCTTTGGAGCGAGGGTATTACCTACTACAACGCAACGGACGAAGATCAGTACGGACCGTGCCGTGTAGGACCTGCTTATCCTATGTGTTTGATAAAGGACGTAAAACTCCCCAAACCCCCCGAAGCGCATTTCGGTAGCGGAATTTGGAACGGACTTTACAAAATTGAGGACTTAGGACGTGCTAGCGTATATTCTCTCCGTGCGCCCGAAGAAATCAAAGGATTTAAGAAAATGTTAAAACTTATGGAGCAAGGCTTGAAAATAGCTAAATCCATAAAGAAGAAAAACGACGATTTATTGCGTTTCATCAACCTTGGCGAATTCATAAGAAGAACGCTTATCACGACCATCAACGCAAAATATCTCTACAACTATCGTATTGAGTTGTTGAATGCAAAAACTCCTCAGAAGATTTTGTCCATTTGTGACAAGATTGAGAAACTTGCACGCCGTGAAATTGAGAACGCAAAGGCTGCTATACCTTTGGTTAGACGTGACTCTATGCTTGGTTATGAGCCCAGTATGCTTTATCAAAGTGACGAAAAAGCCATACTTTGGAAAATCAAACAGGTCAACTATATGATAGACGTCGAACTCGATATGTATAGAAAAGGCGCAAAATATTAAAAATAACTAATTGAGCAAGGGAAAACAAGTTGCGATTTGTTTTCCCTTGTGTTATAATATAAGCGTATAAGACTGTTATAGTCAAAACTAAAATAAGAGAAGACGGAGGAACCCGAAATGAAAGCACCCGGAGATAAGATATTCGTAGGACAACCCCACAGTAAGATAGCCCTTCTTGCAGCCCCCGGCGCGGTGGACCTCACTAATAAGATAGATTATTATCTCACCAAATGGTACGAGCAAGATACCGGTGAGAAAATAGACACCTTCCAAATTTCTTTACGTTGCCCGAGATTTTCCTCTGGTGACGGTAAAGCGGTTATTAACGAGAGCGTTAGAGGACGTGACGCTTACGTTATCGTAGACGTAGGTAACTACGGTTGCACCTACTCTATGTTCGGCATAGAAAATAGAATGAGTCCGGACGATCACTACGCAGATTTGAAGAGAATTATCTCGGCTATCGGTGGTAAAGCGGAAAGACTTACCGTTATTATGCCTACTTTGTACGGCGGTCGTCAGCACAAGAGAAGCATGAGAGAGTCCTTGGACGCAGCGCAAATGCTTTTAGAACTCGAAGCTATGGGCGTTAAAGATATCGTTACCTTCGACGCACACGATCCTAGAGTACAAAACGCAGTACCTTTGATGGGTTTTGACAACTTTATGCCCACCTATCAGGTATTGAAAGCTTTGTTGAAGAGATTCAAAGACATCAAACTTGACAAAAACAACTTTATGGTAGTCAGTCCCGACGAGGGCGCTATGAGCAGAAACAAATATTACTCTAGCGTATTAGGCGTAGACCTTGGTATGTACTACAAGCGCCGTGACTACACCACTATAGTAAACGGACGTAACCCCATTATCGCGCACGAATATTTAGGTGGTCCCGTTATGGGAATGGACGTTTTCGTAGCAGACGATATAATAGCATCTGGTGACTCCGCTCTAGGTCTTGCTAAAGACTTGAAAAACGCAGGAGCAAACCGCATATTCTTGACTGCTACCTATACCATATTTACGGAGGGTATAGAAAAATTCCGTAAAGCTTACGAGGACGGTATGATTACTGCGGTTATTGGAACTAACCTCACTTACACCAAACCCGAACTCAAAGACGAGCCTTGGTACATTGAAGCAGATATGAGTAAATATATCGCTTACATCGTATCCGGTTCTAACCAAAATAGATCGGCAAGCACTCTTTTGGATCCGTCCAACAAGATTAGCAAACTTTTAGATAGTTATAAACAGTAATAAACCCTTTATCGGGAAATATAGGAGGAAAAAATGAAAATACAATGGCTGGGCCACTCATGTTTTCGTCTTGAAGAAAGCACGGACAGCTCTGTGGTAACCGACCCGTACCGATCGTATATAGGAATAGAATTACCCAAAGTACAATCGGACGTTGTAACTGTGAGCCACGATCACGACGATCACAATTTTGTGGAAGGCGTTAGTGGCAACCCCGTAGTTTTGTCTGAAACGGGATCTTTTGATGTGAAAGGTATCCATATATCTGCTATAGGATCTTCTCATGACGAAGTAGACGGTGCAAAACGCGGTGGAAATCTTATATTTAAGTTCCGTATCGACGGTGTTGACGTTTGTCATATGGGCGATATTGGTCAGGAATGTACTCCTGATTTAGCCGAAGCTATAGGCCCTGTAAACGTTCTTTTAATACCCGTTGGCGGAAACTATACCGTAGATGCGGAACAAGCAAAGGAATACGTCGATAGACTTATGCCTGATATCGTTATTCCTATGCACTACAAAACTCGCGGTGTAGAGCTCGATATTGATAAGGTAGACGGATTTTTACGTCAATTCGACGACGAGGTCGTAGAATACGCAGAGTCCGATACTATAGAAATTTCCCGCGCTCAATTCGACGGGGAGTACACGAGGGTAGTCGTTTTAGAGTTACCCGAAGAGGAATAAAAATTTAATAGGTATACGGGTGTATTACACTTAATAGGGAAGCGTAAGCACAGCCCCCGCTACTGTAGGAGAACGCGATAAGTCACTGGGAAACCGGGAAGACCGCGAGCGAAAGCTATCCGAGTCAGGAGACCTGCCCGTATACGTCACAACTCAATTTCGGTGGGAGATTGCAGAATTAGGAGTAGTTAGACTACTCCCGTGTTTATTTGTCGCAAACGCTCTTTCCAAAGGGCGTTTTTTTTATAACGTGAGGATAAAATGAAAAAGTTTTCCAAAGTTTTAGTATTAGTTTTAGTTGTGTTACTAGCCCTAACCTTCGTCTTTGGTTGCGGAGGAGAGCAAGGCTATGTAAAATTAGTCGTCATGACGGATATGGAGAGTAAGACCTATCTTGTGAATACCGAGGGTACGGATATGGCGCACTTGGGCGATTTGCTTGAGTATTTGCAAGAAACGGAAGGTCTTTTATATACCGAATCGGGAGGATTTATAAGTTCGGTCAACGGATACGCGCCTGACTCAACCAAAAACGAGTTTTGGGGAATATATACCGACCTAAAAATTGGAGATATTCCATATTTTGACAATTCTTGGGGTACGGTTGAGGTTGAGAATAAAGTTTTAGGCTCGGCAACTAAAGGAATAGCAGAATTACCTTTATCAAACGGCGCAACCTACGTTCTCGCTATATCTACGTATTAAATGAATAAAACGGCAAAAGACGTCGCCTATATTGGAGTGGCGGCGGCGAGTTTGACGGCGGTAAAACTTGCTCTATCGTGGCTTGCAAACGTCGAACTCGTCACCCTACTTTTAGTTTTCTACACCCTATGTTTAGGTAAAAATAGGGCGTTTTTTGCGTGCAACGTATTTATCGTTGTCGAAGTTTTTATATACGGCTTTGGCGCGTGGACTATAAGCTATGTTTTACATTGGAATTTTATAGTTTTAATAACCTATCTATTGTATAGAAAAAAGGTTAGAAAATCCATAATTTACGCCCTCGTCATAACGCTCACAACCCTAGTTTTCGGGCTTCAAACCACCTTGATTGAGGTGCTTTTATACTCTTTTAACACCAATTTTTTACAAACTTTCGCACTTCGCTATTTTATGGGACTATCCTTTTTCCTAACCCATATTTTATCCGCTTTTATAACGGTGTTCTTTTTGCTACCTCTACTTTGTAAAATCCCCATTTTAGACGAAGAAAATGAAATCGTTCTTTATTGACTTTATTTTTTATTTTAGTTATAATAATTATATTATGTTAACTAAGAGAAATAATTTGTCGGGAACCTTATTGCTTTCGGCTCTCGTCGTACTAAACGTTATATCTTTTATCGTGTCCGCATTCGTGGGCACAGGACCGTGGCGTAATTGGACGTTCACGGTGGTTATGCATATCCTTTTATTATTAACCGTCGTACTTTTTTGTAAATTTTCACACTACGATATAGTCCAAGACTGCGGATTGAAGAATAAGTTGAGTTTGTCAACTATTCTATTTACGATAGCGTTGACTATATCCACCTTTATTATGGGGCTTGGCACGAGCACGATATTTTCCTATCTCTTTGAGTCGTTAGGGTACGTGAATAGCGCAACCATGCCCGACACCGCTACCCCCTTGACCTTTGCGTTGACCGTTTTGGCGTTTTGCATAATGCCCGCGTTGAGTGAAGAGTTTTTGATAAGAGGGGGCGTTTTACACGGACTAAAGAAAGGATATTCCGCTTATCGCGCCATTATTTTTTCCGCCCTTGCCTTTGCTCTATTGCACGGTAGTGTAACTCAATGCGTGCACCAATTCGTTTTAGGTATAGTTTGCGCCGTGTTAGTGTTGGTTGGAAAATCTTTGTGGTATAGCGTGATTTTCCATTTCCTAAACAATCTTATTGCCGTAGTTTTAGATTTTTTACAAAAATCAAGTGGAGTTGTGGTGGAGAACGCGGTTACCGCCTCGGAGTTCTTCTCCTCTTTTTCTGGTATTGGCGTTGCCGTAATTTACACCGTGATAGGGTTGGCTCTAACCGTAGGTTTATTATATTTTCTACTTCGCCAAAGAGAGAAGAAGGAAAATTTCTCCTCAGACGACAAACTTTCTCGTCGTTTGGAAAAATTCAATTCTTATTCAGATTACGATTTTTTGGAAAACAAGAAAGAAAACGTATTTTTCTGGGCGGGTGTCGTGATAGCGTTTGCTTTCGTTATATATAATTTCGTCATCACGATATCGGGGGTTGTATGAGTAGACGAAACGGCTATTTGTTGACCTATCTTTTAGTTATGATAGGTTTAACCACGACTCGTATTGGTTTTCGAGAGGGTTGGTTCGGAGTGCTCTCCAATCACGACTCCGACCTCTTATTCTCCTTTATAGCCCAAGTATTTTGTATGGGCATAATACCCTTATTGGGGATAGGGATATTAGCAGACAAGGGAGAAGGATTTAGACCGCTTCAAGAAAGATTGTATATAAAACCCGTGAAAGACAAAAGGGTAATTATCATATCCGTACTCATAGCGCTGATACACGTCGTGATAAACGGTGGCGTTAGCACGGTGTGGGGTATGATCGTAAAGTCTACGGGATATTCTTCCGTCGTAGCGGACGGAGAGATTATAAACACCTTTGGTGGTCTAATCTTGGCTTTATTCACGTCCGCAGTACTACCTGCCTTTTTCGAGGAGATTACTCATCGTGGTTTGGCTACCTCTATGACGGGAGGCAACGTGCACAAAAGGGTTATATTGTCCGCTTTGTTGTTTGCTTTGATGCATCAGAATATTATGCAAACGGGTTACACCTTTATAAGCGGTATCGTAATGGGGTATTTGACCGTGTATACGGGAAGCATATTTCCTGCGATGCTCACGCATTTTGTGAATAACGCCTTAGTCCAGATAAGAATATATTCTCACTACACTAAAGGCTTGGTTGCGACTATTTATTCCGGAATATACGCTTTGATGAATACTTGGTGGGGAATGGCGATACTCTTCATTTTGTGGGCGCTTAGCGTTTTCGTCGTAGTCCTACTTTTCCTATCCCTCAAGAAAAAGGGAGAGAGGGAGGATATAAGATTATCCACCGTCGTCGTTGAAGAAGGCAAGAGAGAAAAAGTTTTATCCCGATTTTTATGGACGGCGATATTGACGTTATCCTCTTTGACTACGGTATATAGTTACGTGGTAGGACTTATTAGATAGTCACGAAAAAAGGCTAATCGGTGTATAATACACTATGTATTCATATTCCGATTTAGAAAAAGACAGGATAGAGTTGTTCTCCTTAGGATACAAGGAGGAAGAGATAGGCAAAACGGTATACGCAAGACGTATATCGGCGTTTGCGCGTGGTGAGGGCGCTAAAGCCTTGATAGTAGGCGCAACTCATGCGCGCGAACATATAACGGCGAAACTCGTAGTTGATTTAGCAAAACTATACAAGGGAGACAAAATAGCCTTTATCCCAATGCTCAACCCAGACGGTGTGGAGCTTGTGATAAAGGGTGTGGAGTCTGCGCCTATTGAGTATAGAGAACGTATTGTGAGATTAGCCCCAAACGGTGATTTTACACTATGGAAAGCCAACGGGCGAGGAGTGGATATAAACGTCAATTACGACGCTGGTTGGGGACGAGGCAGAACCAACTTATTCTACGAGAATTATCAAAACTACGTTGGGGAGGGGCCGGAGAGCGAGCCGGAGACTAGATCAAGCGTAGATTACGTCTTGAAAAAAGGGATAAAGGTATTAGTTAGTTATCACGCAAAAGGCGAAGTGATATATTGGTCGTACGAGGGGCGAGGAAATAGAAAAAAAGCCAAAGCCCTTGCGCAAACCACGGGATACGACTTGTCGTATGCGTATCAGTCTCACGGAGGATTTAAGGATTGGTTTTTGAAAAAGGGACTAGGGGACGCTTTTACCGTAGAGGTAGGTCAAGATAGATTTGATCATCCTTATCCGTACACCGAGTACGGGGATATATTGTCCCAAAACGTGGGTGTTTTGGATAAAATTGAGGAGTTTTTAGATGACTACTGAGGAAAAATTTATGAAAAAAGCCTTACTTGAGGCAAAAAAAGCCAAAGATGAGGACGAAGTTCCAATAGGTGCCGTGGCGGTATTGGATGGAAAAATCATAGCGCGTGGACACAACAACAGGGAGAGAACGCAAAACGCCTTGAATCACGCCGAGATGATAGTCATTCAAAAGGCGTGCAAAAAACTCCAAAGTTGGAGATTGGACGGAGTAACCTTGTACGTCACGATAGAGCCGTGTCCTATGTGTATGGGCGCGATATTAAACGCTAGAATTCCCAAACTCGTATACGGAGCGGACGACAAAAAGGCAGGTTGTTGCGGAACGTTATACGACTTGAACGAAGGAAAATTTAATCACGTTACCGAGATAGAAAAGGGCGTACTAAAAGAGGAGTGCGCCGAGATAATAAGAACGTACTTTGAAGACAAAAGGAGAAAGAAAAAATGCTTATAGTAGTAGGACTTGGAAATCCGGGCAAACAGTATGCGGACAATTATCACAACACTGGTTATAAAGTGGTGCAAAAGTTGGTAGAATTGTATTCTTTGAAACTCAAAAAGAGTGGAAAAGGTCATATTGCTACCACCTATAAAGGAGGAGAGCAAATAGTTTTTGCCCTTCCCGATACCTTTATGAATTTATCGGGCGAATACGTTCGTGAGTTGATGGGAAAATTCAAAGCGCAAGTAGAGGATTTAGTCGTTATCTACGACGATATAGATTTAGCGCCCGGCGTGTTGAGATTGAGAGCGTCGGGTTCTGCAGGCACTCATAACGGTATGAGAAATATCGTTTCGTGTTTGAATACGGACAAGTTCAAGAGAATAAGAATAGGTATAGGCAAACCGCCTGAAAATATCCCTTTGATGAATTACGTTTTGATGAACGTAACGGGGGAGAACAAGGATTATATAAATTGTGGTATAGAAACGGCGGCGGAAGCGGTAAAAGAGTACGTGGACAAGCGTGATTTTGAGCGCATTATGAGGGAATATAATTGACGGAAGACTTAAAAAGACTTCTAAATAAAGCAAAAGAGGAAGAATTAGCCCCTCTTTTCACCGCCCTATCCGAGAGCAAAAAACTCTCGGTTTTCGGCATGAACCGAGCGCATAAAACCCACGTCGTGGCAAGTTTGGAAAAAACTGCGTTGTTCGTCGTAACGGACGGACTAGAGGCAATGAAAGCGGTGGAAGGACTACAAGCTTTCGGTGTTCGCGCCTTGCGTTTTCCGGAAAAAGAGGACACCTTGTTTTTTAAGCGTTCTTCGAGCGAGGGCGCGTACGGGCGAATAAAGGTGTTGGGGGAGATATTGTCAGGAGAGGTGGACGTAGTCGTGTCTACTCCCGAAGCCTTGATGGCTTATACGCCTGACAAAAATCGTTTCGTGGAGAGCATAATAACGCTTAGAGTGGACGAAGATTTCGGACTAGACGATTTAGTTAAAGGACTAGGCGTTTTAGGATATCAAAGAGCGGAATACGCCGATCAAAAGGGCGTTTTTGCCGTTCGTGGAGATATCGTAGATATATTCGTACCTACGGAAGAAAAGCCATATAGAGTGGAATTTTTCGGGGATACGGTGGAGAGAATAAGGGTAATAGACGAACGTGAAAATTTATTTTATCTCCGTATTCTTCCCGTTACCGATATATTGCTTAGTGAAGAGGAAAGAGCGTCCACTATAAAAAGACTTTCCAAAGTCACGGGAAAGGGATTGAGTGCGGATGCAAACGCAAGACTGCAAGAGATTTTGGCAGATGCAACCCTTGTTCTTGATTCGGGCGCAAAAGATACGGGAATAAACTGGATAATACCATTTTGCTCAGAGTATTTAGGTTGTTTGTTCGACTACTTGCCAGAGGACAGAATCGTGGTGTACGACGAGTGTAGACTTTTGTCTGATAGAACGGATAGACTGTACGCCGAGCATAAAAATAGAGTTTCTGGACTCGTGGAGCGCGGAGAGGTCAGTTTTGATCATCTAAAAAGCGTGAGAGCGAGAGAAAACCTTTTCGACACCGAGGGTACGGTGCTAGCTTTTCAGCAAATCACGACCATGAACCCTATATTTACGCCTACCGCAGTGTTTAGTTTCAAATCCACGCCGATTGCTCGTTATCACTTGGATCGTGAGAGTTTGACGGGAGATTTATTGAATTGGCAGAGAAACGGTTATACCGTGGCTTTGTGTTGTCGTGACCTAGATGGGGCAAAAACTGTGTCGGAAGAAATGGTGGAGCGAGGAGTGAACGCACTTTGCGATCGTTTCGTTGCTCCAGACACCATTACTTGTACCCCGTGGGGTATAAAAAACGGTTTTATATATCATCAGTCTGGTATCGTAGTTATTGGCGAAGAGGAATTGCTTAGGAAAAAGACCAAGCAAGTTCGCATCAAGAAAAAGGACGTATTCACCATACCCGAAGTCGGGGATTACG
The DNA here is from genome assembly GCA_017407285.1 of Clostridia bacterium. Lineage (GTDB taxonomy): Bacteria > Bacillota > Clostridia > Christensenellales > RUG350 > RGIG2224. The sequence goes on along the minus strand of JAFQWW010000076.1, from coordinate 2,487 downwards.
TCGTTCACGACGTTCACGGTATAGGTGTATTTAAGGGTACTACTAGACTTAAAACGGACACCCACGAGCGTGATTACGTTCATATAGAGTACTCAGACGGACAGGTTTACGTTCCCGTTGATCAAATGGGAATGTTGTCTAGATATTCGGGTGGAGCGGAAACGCCCAAATTATCCAAGTTAGGCGGTAAGGAATTTGCAAGGCTCAAAGACAAGGTTCGCCAATCAGTCAAAGAAATGGCGTTCGATTTGTTGGAGTTATACTCCAAGCGCGAAAATTCTAAAGGCGTAAAATATCCTCCCGACACCGAGTTTCAGACCGAATTTGAGGATAGATTTCCTCATAATCCGACAGAAGATCAGGTTACCGCAGTACAAGAGATTAAGTCCGATATGGAAAAAGGCAAGGTTATGGACAGGCTTTTGTGCGGAGACGTTGGTTACGGTAAGACCGAAGTTGCTTTGCGTGCCGTATTTAAAACCGTGCTTGAAGGGTATCAAGTTGCCATATTAGCGCCCACCACGATACTCGCAGAACAACACTACAAAACGGTGTTGAAAAGATTTGAAGGTTACGGTTTGAAGATAGCGTGCTTGAATCGTTTCCACGGAGAAAAAGAAACGGCAAAGGTATTAGAGGCGGTTGAGTCTGGACAGATGAATATCGTATGCGGAACGCATAGAATTTTGTCCAAAGACGTAAAATTCCAAAACCTTGGCTTACTCGTTTTGGACGAGGAGCAAAGATTTGGAGTAGAGGACAAGGAAAAACTCAAACTTTTGCGTGAAAACGTCAACGTTTTGAGCCTATCCGCTACCCCTATACCTCGTACTTTGCATATGTCTTTGACGGGTATTCGAGATATTAGCGTGCTTGAAACTCCGCCTGAGAATAGATTGCCCGTTGAAACCTACGTCACGGAATACACGGACGCTTTGTTATCTGACGCTATAAAACGTGAGATGGGCAGAGGGGGACAGAGTTTCGTGTTGTATAATAGGGTGGAGAGTATAGAAAAATTTACCGCCCAAGTCCAATCTGCCGTACCCGAGGCTCGCGTTATTATGGCGCACGCCAAGATGGGAAGCGTAGAATTAGAGAAGAGAATAGCCTCTTTTTATAACGGCGACGGCGACGTTTTGGTGTGTACCACGATTATAGAAAACGGTATCGATTTACCTAACGCAAACACCTTGATCGTTATAGAGGCGGACAAACTCGGTTTGTCGCAGTTGTATCAGTTAAGAGGAAGGGTAGGTAGAAGCGATAGATTGGCGTACGCCTACTTTACCTATCCCGAAGGACGAGTGTTGACCGATAACGCGGGAAAAAGATTGCAAGCCGTGATGGATTATAGCGAACTTGGTTCGGGATTCAAAATTGCTATGCGAGATTTGGAGATAAGGGGCGCAGGCAACGTTTTAGGTCGCGAACAACACGGTCATATTGATAAAATCGGTTACGATTTGTATTGCAAACTTTTAGAAGAGAGCGTAGCCGAACTCAAGGGCGAGAAGATAAGGGATAAAAACGTGGACGTCAAGGTCAATATAAGCGCCATAGTGCCCGACAGTTACGTATCGAGTGATAGAGAGCGTATGAGACTTTATAAGCGCATAGCATCCTTGTCCTCACGTAGTGAGATAGCCGAACTTCGAGAAGAACTAAAAGACGTTTACGGAGAAGTGCCTAAAGAGGTCTTGAACTTATTCGACATATCTTATATGAGCAACCTATCAAGCGCTCTAAACGTTGCGGAAATTGTGTCCAACGAGAGAGGTACGGGTATAAGATTTAGGGGCAGTTCGGCGTTCAAGGAACAAAATATTTTGTACGCTATTGCCCAAACGGGAGATAACTGCGTAGTCGCAAACACCCCTCCGTCCGTTATGTTTAGAGTGTCAAAACTGTCAAAAGAAGAGAAAATAAAAGAAATTATCACATTTTTAGAACTTGCTAGCAAGAATTTGCAATAAATCGTTTGCTATAAAAGTTGAAATAATGTATAATACAATGGTTAAGTACCCTTTTATAAGGAGTTATGTCATGAAGAAAAAATTAGTATGTTTAATACTCGTGCTTGCTTTTGTCCTAAGCGTATTGTCGGGTTGTCTTCTTCCCGTTAACACCGAGCGTGACATGAAACAAGTAATCGCCACCGTTACCCACGGCGGGAACGTTGCCAAGATTACCAAACTTGAAGTCGTAGAGCAGTACTATAGCTACGGTTCTTCCTACATTCAAAATTACGGTATGACGGAGAGAGAGGCGTTCGAGTACGTATTAGAGCAACTTGCCAACCGTAAACTTATCGTGCTTGACGCTATCAAACTTGACGTTGGCGGAGACGAACTTGATATTAAATGGAACAATGCCGGAGCAAACGGACTCGGTTGCATTGATCCTACCACTTTATCTCAAGCAGACCGCAATCGTGCTCAGGACGAAGTAAACGAACAGCTTGAAGAAGTTTTCAAACAGTACGTT
>JAFQWW010000075.1 GCA_017407285.1 Clostridia bacterium | reverse complement strand
GTTTTGACGGGATTCAAATTCTTTGGAGAGAAGATAAAACTTTGGGAGAGTACGGGTGAATACACGTACGTGTTCGGCTTTGAGGAAAGCTTTGGATACTTAGGTGGAACGCACGCAAGAGATAAAGACGCAGTGTCTGCAAGTATGCTTTTTGCCGAAATGATTTGTTATTATAAGTACGTTGGCGTTAGCGCACTTGATAGATTGGAAAAGATATATCAAACTTACGGCTATTATAAAGATTATAGCAATTCCGTTATGTACAAAGGACTTGACGGTATGCAACAAATGGCGGATATAATGGACAAAATCCGAGAACTTAAGCCTCAAACTTTGGGTGGCGTGAAGGTAGAATATATCAGTGACTTTAGAAAAGGTTTGAGAGAATATTGTGACGGACGAGTAGAAAAACTCGAACAAGCAAAGACGAACGTAGTTTTCTTCGGTTTAGGCGATACTGATTGGGCGTGTGTAAGACCGTCTGGAACGGAACCTAAATTGAAATATTACATCTCAATCGGTGAACCTACTATGGAAAAAGCCGTAGCAAAATGCGAGGCAGTTAAAGCAGATATTGAAGCTATGGTAAAATAATTTTTGAATTAATTAGTTTTGTGTTTTATTTAAGAAAAAGCGCGTAAAATACGCGCTTTTTCTTTTTTATTGCAAAATTATTCTAATTGTGATATAATTATATAATTAAAAAAATTAGGAGGCATTATGGAATACGTACAAGATCATCCGATTATATTCGTATTTGCCGGAATCGTAATTCTTGCCGTGCTCTTACAAGCCGTGTTCTTTTTGATAAGAGCATTGAAACGTGCAAAAGAGAAAGGCATGGATAAATCGGTAATTAGAAAAACCATAATCAGTTCGCTTACCTTCACGATAGCACCGGCAGTGTCAATATTGATTGCTATCGTTAGTTTGTCTAAGAAACTAGGCATAGCATTACCGTGGTTAAGACTTAGCGTAATTGGTTCACTTTCTTATGAAACGATAGCAGCAGGTCGAGCAGCGGATGCAGTTGGAAATTCTCTCGCGTCAAGCGAGCCGTTCAACGCACAGCAATTCGTTACCGTTGCTTTCGTTATGACGATAGGAATAATGATGGGAATCATACTTATGCCTATTATTGGTAAGAAGTTAAGCAAAGGAATGCAAACTCTCAGAAATCGTGATAGCAAGTGGGGAGATTTGTTCGTTACCGCATTATTTATGGGTATGATAAGTGCCTTTTTAGGATTCGTATTCGCGGACGTTCAACAAGGATTAGGCGGTTGGATTCCCGTATTCGTATTCTTGAGTGCGGCAGCGTTAATGGCGATATTCGGCTTAGTTAAAAATTTAACGGGTTGGAAATGGATTGAAGACTACGCTTTACCCGTTAGTATGGTAGGAGCTATGGCTCTTGCAATACCTATTACTAATTGGGTAGTTGCAGCAGGAGGTGTGGTATTATGAGAAATATGAATTATATGGATTCCATACATCATTACGGTAGAATATGGGGCGTCGCGGTCGGTTTAATTATATTTGCCTTTCCTTTTGCTCTTGCTATAGTGTTTAACGCTTGGCCAAACGGCTCGGAGTTGTTGAACGGTGTGTTGGCAGTTGCGCCCATTTATTGGGCGGTAGGCGCAATCGAGGTATTCACGTACGTGCCTATGTTGGGTTCTGGATCTTCCTATTTGGCGTTTATCACAGGTAATATTTCCAACCTAAAAGCACCGTGTGCTTTGAACTGTATGGAGAATGCAGGAGTGTCTGCAAGTACGGAAGAAGGCGAGATTATATCCACAATATCTACTGCAGTATCCTCGATTTTGACGATTTTTATAATAATTTTGGGTGTTATACTGATTATGCCCCTCACTCCTGTGTTGAATAGTCCTACGCTAGCACCTGCTTTTAACAACCTCGAACCTGCACTTTTCGGTGCACTTGGTATGGTATATATTTCCAAAAATTGGAAGATTGCTATCGTTCCTTGTTGTTTGATGCTTCTAGTGTTTATACTTATTCCGGGCATGGGCGCAAACGTTGGAATCATGGTGCCCGTTGGTGCAATTATTACTATAATAGTTGCAAGAGTATTTTATAATAAAGGATGGTTAGGCGCAAAAGGTAGTGTAGTTGCGGAGGATAAATAAATGCTTTTATATATCGTATTAGGCGTGCTAGCGGTGCTTATATTGTTACTTGCTATAATAATTATACGTGCGCTTGCTTTTAAGCCTATAAAAGAAAAGGACGTGAAAGTTGAGGACGTAGACTTGGATCATGATAAAGTCGTGTCCGACCTTGCTAAAATGATTAAATGTAGAACGGTTTCAAGTCGTAATAAAAGCGAAGAGGACGAAGGGGAGTTTGAAAAATTTAGAGATTTATTGCCCGAACTTTTTCCCGAGTTTCACAAAATTGCAACGCGTGAGCTCATAGGAGATAGAGGAATACTATATCGTTGGCAAGGAAAATCTAATACCGCGCCTTCTGTGTTAATGGCACACTACGACGTCGTGAGTGTAGAAGAGCAAAATTGGTCCAACCCTGCGTTTGAAGGATTGATAATTGATGGAGTTATGTGGGGACGAGGGGTTATTGACACGAAGATTACTCTAAACGGTATTATGCAAGCGGCAGAAAAACTCGCAAAAGAAGGCTTCGTACCCGAAAACGATCTTTATTTCTCATTTGCCGGCGATGAAGAGATAATGGGACAGGGGACGCCTAAGATAGTTGATTGGTTTGAGAAGAACGGTATCGTTCCTGCTATCGTTCTTGACGAAGGTGGTGCCGTGGTAAATAAAGTCTTCCCCGGTGTTAAAAAATCCGCAGCGCTTATTGGTATTGCAGAAAAAGGAATGGCAGATATCGAACTGTCAATGAAGAGTTCGGGTGGACACGCGTCAAGACCGCCTGCTCATACTATAGTTGGTCAACTTTCTCAAGCTTGTGTAAACGTAGAAAAAAAGCCTATGAAGTTTAAGTTGAGTTCGGCATCGAAAGGTTTGTTTGCGACGATGGGTAGAAATTCTAGTTTCGTTTATAAACTGATTTTTGCAAACCTTTTCTTGTTTAAGCCTTTGCTTGACAAGATTTGTAAAGCAAGCGGGGGAGAAATGAACGCGTTGGTTAGAACTACGGTTGCGTTCACTCAAATGAAAGGTAGCAAGGGATCTAACGTTTTACCTCCCGAAGCAAGTATGGTAGCAAACGTAAGAATTATAGAAGGCGAAACGGTAGAAAGCGTGGTTGAACAATTCAAGAAACGCATTAAAAACGATAAGATTGAGGTAAAAGCTTTACGTGGCAACAATCCATCTCCTTCGTCTTTGATGAGTGAAAACGGCTACGGAAAGGTCAAAGAAGCGATATTACAAACTTGGGGAGAGGTGATCGTATCTCCGTATTTGATGGTTGCTTGCAGTGATTCTCGTCATTATTGTAGAATAAGTAATAACGTGTTTAGATTTTCCGCTATGGCGTTGAGTGGAGAAGAGAGAGCGTTGATACACGGAAACGACGAAAGAATAGCAACGGATAAAATCGTCAAAGCCTCCAAGTTCTTCTTTAACGTTATTAAAAAATGTTAATAAACCGCGAAAAAAGCCATATGTCAAGAAGAAATTTGTTTAATAATAAATAAAAAATCCCGCTATGTAGCGGGATTTTTTATTTTGTAGATTTTAACGTTTTCTATACATCTTGCGACTAATAACCAAGGTTACAACTGATGCCGTTCCACCGATAACTATTAGTACTAACAATACGATTTGTCCGGGAGTCATACCGCCCGTATCGATTTCCGAGGTTAGAACGTAGCCGTCGCCAACTCCCTCTACGTATACGTGGATAAATTCTTTTTCGGTGGGGAATTCTTCGAGTAACTGTACTTCGGTTCCGTCTTTGAATTCCTCTATAACGTAGGCGTTATCTTGTTTTGGACGGTTGTACAACTTGATAGTCGTGTTGATAGCGGATGCTCTTAATTTTGCCTTTCCGTAATCTTTATTTACCTCTATTTCAGTTTCGCCAACCGCTGCGCGCTCAATATAGTAAATTTGTCCGTTTAACTCAATCTGGTACCAATAAATGGTTTTGTTTTCGTGTATTGACGAGAAGCCGAAAGCATCGCTCACAACGTCAAACTTGGTGTCTTTAGGTAGAGTGTCAAGTTTGAAATCTTCGCTTTTAACGGGATATTTGTAAACGGGGGAGTCGTAGAGCGCAAGTGCTTGGTATTTGTTTAAATTCGCTTGGTAAACGGTTGCGTACACCTCGGGCAAGAAACCAGGTTTGTTGTCGTAGTATACGAAATATAATCCGTCGTGGGGCTCGTTGTCTAACAATAAAAGTATGGTATCTTTAGTAATGGTACGAGCGCTCTCGAAATTATTCTTATAATCGAAAACGTATACGTTGTCTTGAGCAACCTTAATGTATTTAGCAGGTTCACTCAAACACTCTTTCGTCGTATAATCGGGAATAACGTAATCGTCGGGGTTATATACGTTTGCTCCTGCGTTATTTAATTCGTATATACAGTGACCGTGCTCGTTTTCGGTTGAGAGTTTGTTACCGGTTAGGTGAACCATACCTTGGCTATTTACAGTAATAGAGGAGCAGTATGCGTCTACGCCGTCTATCGTAAGAGTGGTTTGAGAACGGAAATTATATCCTTGCCACGATCTATCTAATATAATCAAATTACTGTTCGTAAGAATAAATATATTGCCGTTAACGTCGGTATCTACGTCGTAAACGTTTTCCAAATTCTTACTCAAAGTTTCGGTTAAATCAAATACGAACAATTCGGTTGCGTTAGAGTCGTACGCTACTATTTTATTTGAGTAAATTGCGTATACAACGTCACCGCCCGTTGCGATAGAAAGCGCAAGAGGGGTGGGAATGTTAAATTTCTCAAATACGGTTTGTTCGCCTGTCGTACTTGCGGATATAACTCTGTCGTTACCTGCGTCAATAAAATAAGCCTTGCCACTCTTGTTTAAGGTCAAACTCTTAGGATTATTAAATTTAAGGTTATCAAATTCGGCGTAAGATATGTGGTCCGCGCCGGATTCGCCGGGGTAGTAGTAGGCAATTTGGTTATCTGAGGTTAAAACGTAACCGGTCGAGTAATTTCCAACTGCCTCCATAGGTCCGTAGATAGGTATTTTCTTTTTAAGATTGTAGTCGTTGTCGTATATCAAAATTCTATGGTTTTTGGTATCCGTAATAACTACGTGCTCGTTGGAATGATTATAAATGGAATACGGAGAATTAAATCTTCCGGGTTGAGGATCTATCGTGCTAGTGCTAGCCGTAGTGTAACTTCTAACGTATTCTAATT
>JAFQWW010000074.1 GCA_017407285.1 Clostridia bacterium | reverse complement strand
GATAATGGGAGAGCCACTGGACACGAGATTTTTCTTTTCTTCACCAATGCCTTCGGAGAGTTCTATCTCGCCCGTGATAACTTTGAGCAAAGTGGATTTGCCCGCGCCGTTTCTACCGACGAGGGCTATCTTCTCCTTATCTCTTATCTCAAAATTTATCTCTTCCAAAACGGTTTCGGCACCCAAATCCACCGCACCGTTAACTATCTTAAAAAGCATACGACAAACGAAAACTCCTATCCTCATCAAAAAAGCCCTTTTTGGGGCTTTTTGATCAATTTTTCTTTAACAATTTTTTTATTTTATATTTAATAGCGTAGTGCTTGCCAAAGACTATATTCAAAGATTTTTTATATTCTCCACCGTTGCAAGTCTTTATGAACTCTTCTCTCTTTGCATTCGTCTTGAGCCTTCTTTGTAGAGGAGGTTGCATAATGGAAGCAACGTCTATCTCTCGACACAACGTATTTTCCTGAATTTTGCTAAAAATCTCCTCACCTTTTTTGGTGTTAACAAAAACTAAGGATACGCCTTCGTGGGAGGAAAAATCGGAGAAAACCTTATCTATCCCCCTACAATCGCCCATAGTAAAATCGCCCGGTCTTGTTAGATTCGTATACAAACAGTTGAAGCACGACTTTCTCATAGCAAAACGACCGTAATAAATCGTGCGCCACGAATCGGTGTGTATATTAGAATGCCAATCCCGACCGTCCGCTAATATTGCACTTTCTTTGTGTACGTGCCAACTCCATTTTTTAGAACGGAATTTGTAATCTACGACTTTTTTCGGTGCTTTTTTGTTGAGATTTTTAACGTATTGAGCAAAAACCTTGGCACTCGGCACGCCGTTACAAATCAAATCTATACACACAAGATTTTCGTCTTTACCGTTAAGATAATTTTTCAATCCGCTCGTTTGACAAGGCGTTCCAGTGAACAAAACGCACTTACCTTGCGCTAAATCTTCTTTGATTTTTTTATACGTATCACCAAGATCACTTTCTACGTATTTCGATCCGCGCATTTTATTTCGCTCGTCTTTAGTCGTTGCGCGAGTGTGTCTGCAAACTAAATTTTGATCAAAAGCAGCACCGTATACAACGCCCTCTCTATCTAAAACATAGTCGGAAATCGTCGTGAAAAATCCACCTGACGTACTATTTTTTAATACGTCTTTATCGTTATGTTTTAGCGCGTACGCTTTCCCTTCTTTATTGTAAAAAGGTTTGTGGCTAGGACAAACGGAAGAGCATTTACCACAATCAACGCATTTTTCTTGATCAATGCGAGGGAACTTAAACCCTTCGTCGTCTGAGAGCATCGTTATTGCATCTTTAGGACACACCGATGCGCACGCCGTACAACCACAACAATTTTCCTTGCTAATAATTTCTATCATTATTTTCCTCTTTTCAAAAGTGATTTAAAGCGTTTTAACGTGCTTATCAACTCTTTTCTATCAAAAATGAAGGTGGTTATAGTTACCACTGCAATAGCGTAAACTGCGTACACAAGGGCGTATAGAACCCACTGAACGTAATCGATAGGTGCAAATTTAACGAAAAACATAGGAATACATATTACTACGATATTCAACAACACTCGTATCATTCGACCAATTGATTTCGCTCTACCTGTATGAGTGATATATTTAGGCACGAAATGAATCAAATCTATCGTTCTATACAAGTTGGACAAACACGAACCTATCATAATACCGGGCAAGCCCCAAACGATACCCAATAACACGCCACAAATAATTATTATCAAACCTTGCGTGGTAACGCGGTGTCTAGTTTCTCTATACATTCCTGCGGATACGACGAGCATGCTTTGAGGGGTTTTTATGTTATATAGCAATCCGTTCAAAACTATGGTTACTGCGAACAAAGGATAGTAATAACTAACCGTTGTCTCTATTCCACCCATATAGATGGAAACGAAAGGCAAAATAAGTACCATAGTGAGTCCGTAAACTATGGTCAACATATAGTAATACGCAACCTCAAATTGCGAAACACTCTTTTGCAATCTATCCGTTTCGCCTCGTACTATTAAATCTCCAAAACCTGCAGGTAGTCCGGTTATGAATATAGCAAGAATACCGTTTATACCAGCTAGTACCATATTATAAACGGTATATACGCTTACCATTTCTAGACTTAATACGAAAGTTGCAATTACGGCAGGAGCGCCAACTTGTACCGTTCCCAAAATTTGTTGATAAATAACGTCCCAACGTTTTTTCAAACACGTTTGATCGGGCTCGGCTTTGTTGTCTAAATAATTGTATTTCTTCTTTCCGTACGCATATATCATGCCTGCTTTTAAGAACACCAAACAAGCAACCAATCCGTACAACAAAATAACGTCTACGTTGATTTGCGTACAAACGACTATGATAATAGTTCTCAGTACGGTTTGACAAATGGACACGAAGGATATAACGTAATTTCTCTGGTCGGCGGTTATAATAGTCTTAAATCCCGAAACGAGGAAGAAATCCATACACCCGTTTACGCCAAGCAATATAGTTAACGGGAAAATAGTTGAATAATCAAGAGTTGGGGTTTTGCAAGCAAAACTATATATAACGGCTAGCGCAAATACGCCGGCAGAAAAAATGTATCCCGCTTGTCTATAGCTCTTTCTTGCAGCAACGACGATACGACTTGCTCCATGCTTGTCGTTCTCGGCTAGAGGCTTATAAAGAGAATAAATTGCCGCACCACCTATTCCTGCCTCAACGAGCATGATATAGGATATAAATTGATGCAAAGACGATACGAGTCCGTTAATCTCCGAACCGTACGTTCCTATCATCAATCTTGGCGTTATAAGACCACTAACCAATACGACAATTTGGGAAATCGCCGCCATTACCGTATTAAGCGCAAACTTTTTAGTTCTTCCTTCCGTACTCATTATTCAGCTACTACTCCATCAAGATACTCGTATGCCCTTTCTCTTTTCTCATCTAAAATCTTTTTTACGGATTCATAGTTTACACATACGGGATCATTTTCCAAAAGTTTCTCTCCAACAACGCAACTATCAAGTCCGAAAGTTTTTACAATGTTTGTCAATCTTGAGTTGGTGTCTGAAGAATACTCTACGTAAAAATTCTTCTCAAGCATAATCGACAACGCCGTACCGTGGAAAGAATTGGTAAACACGTACTCTGCGCCACTTATAAGTCCTAAAAATTCTGCAGGACCTATACCAGATACAGGGTACACACCCTTTTTGAAAATAAACTCGCGAAGTCGTCCACCTATACTAACGAACTTATATCCGTGCTTTTGAGCAAACGCTTTTGCTTTTGCTTTAAGCGCCGGTGACGGTTTGATATTATAGAACAAAACGTATTTTTTGCGAGGCAATTTAACCTTTACAATTTCTTTTTCCCATTCGTCTTTTTCTAGGAGCATAGTAGGATCAATCACGACGGGAACCTCTCTTCCCGTTAGTTCTTTGATAATTTCCGCCCCTCTTTCTTCTCTTGCGCACAAGTATTTTATATTGTTCAAGAGTTCGGCGACTATCTTTTGATCCTTTTCTTCTACCTTGTCTATTCCAAAACTAGGCGCGTACGACGCTTTCTGATCAAAATTTTGAGAAAATGCTAGATAATAATTGGTGTCCCCACCCGTAACTACGGGATTCCAAACCTGATCGCTACCAACGATTATCCTATCGTATCTTTGGGCAAGTTCTTCCATTTGTCCCGTAGTTTCTATAGGCGTCGTAGGATACTTTATCGTTTTTTCTTCAAATTTCTTAAATGCAGGAGCGCTGCTTTTTACGAACATTGACGTAACGATAGACTTAATATTCTTTTTCTGCGCACTCTTTGCACGCTTATGTATAACGGTTGAAGGCAAATAATTTATTATTTCTACGTCGTATCCCCTTTTTTTCAAAGTTTTATATAATGCAAACATCTGGAGTGACGCACCGTGACTTGGCGAATTAGGGAAGGTTAAAATTCCAATTTTCATTATTTCTCTCCTTTTAAGGTTGTTTTCTACATCTAATTACTTTTGCAGGATTTCCACAAATTTTGCGAAACCATTTTGTCCTAGTTTGAGTTTTGCCCCACTTTCAGGAAATCTTGTTGCAAATGTGTATAACACGCGCCCTATAAAACGTTTTATCTTTTTCGTCTTTACCTCGATCTAATCAAGAATTTTATTTATATGTTTTGCATAAAGTCCCGCGATTATTATAGGGAACATAAAGTTTAAAAGTTGAGCTGCAGGAACGGTTAAGGACATAAACACCGTAACGATGACAGGACACCACTTTGCCAAGAAATGTTTGGGTTCTACTTTGTTTTCTTTGCTCATCAAAGATATAATGAACCCAACCATTATAATAGACAAAATCAGTCCACCGCCAAAGAAAACTTGCAAAGGCAAACAATGGATATTACAACCAAAGAAATATAGTCCGCCAAAAATGGACAACGGATTTGCCATCATTTCTTCTATATACTTTGTAGTAATCGTAGTTCTATTATTCAAAGTAAGCATATCTTCGCCCAAGAATCTTTCAAACACCGCGTTCATAACGTCAGGCATAACAACGAATACGGCAAGAACGACGACGGCTAGGCCTGCGATACTAATCAAAATTGCTTTTTTGTTTCTAAGGGACAACATAAACAAAACAATCCACACAACGAACACCAAAATAAATGCGCGCGATTGACCGATAAATGCTATTCCTAAACAAGCCAGTACGGACAAGACTATAGCAACCGCTTCCGCTTTGTTCACCTTCTTCTTAGCCACCAACGACATACCAAGAGATATAACGGCAACGGCAAACATTCCGAAAAAGTTGGGGTCCATACTAACGTTCATAGTTTCAACCTCGGTGTAATTTACGTTAGCTGCACCTAAACGATAAGATTCCGAAAGTAGTTTTTCAAACTCGTACACCTGCAAAGTACTAATAAGCATTATTAGTCCCATAGACGCTACGCCTATACAAAAGGCAACTATCATATCTTTTATGGGGAGTTCTTTGTACGATGCTAGTATCAATACGAGAAATATTCCCGGGATAAACATGATATGCACCATATTCGTGGTTTCGACGGATAATTCGGAGAGCAAGATGAACGCACCCATTAGTACCGCAAACACGAAAGGTAAAAATTGCATTTTGAAGTTTTTATAATCAAACATCAATTTCAATATAAAAATGATGGTCATATAGTTTCCCGGCAAACCTACGTACAAGGGGAACAAACAACAAAACAAATGAATCAATTGCTTGGGTGTCATAACGATTGCTATTGCTATCGTTAGTCCAACGAATAAATATTTATTTATTCCAACAGACATTGCGTCACGGACAAAAAGCAAAGCAATAAAAATGGCGCAACACACGTATACAAACCATTTTGTTTGTACGATATTTTTAGCCTTATTCAAAAATCCTTGTTCCTTGTTTTCTTGATTTTCAGTTGTCATTACGTTTTCTTCTGTCATTTTTCGTCCTTTCCTTCAACTAACGCATCAAACTGTTTCTTGCGTGCGTTTGAATCAAGTATTTTTTTGTCTTTTTTTGCAATATTTTTACACAAAGCGTCTTTTATGAGTTTGTATAATCCTTCTTCTGAATTTTCACAAACGTAACCTATATCGCGTCCCTCTACCAACTCTCTTGCAGACAACGTCTCGGTAGACAACACGGTCACACCCAATACCATCGCCTCGTCAAAGACAATAGGCGCTGCCTCGTGATAAGAGGAAAGCAGTAAGAAATCTGCACCTTTGACATATCGATAGGGGTTAGTTTGCTCGCCGTGCATAACGACGTATTCCTCTAGTCCGAATTCTTTGATTTTCTCCTTAATTTTTGCATCAAGCGAGCCGCCGCCGACTACGCTCCAACAAAAATCCACCCCTTCGTCCTTTATTCGCTTTAGCGCGCTCAACACTCTTTCGTGTCCCTTTTCACTGCTCAATCTTGCTACGGTTACTATCGTAGGTTTATCGTATACGACGGTGTCTTCTTCGGATAGAAGTTTTATTTGCTCTACGTCGCAAAGATTATAAACGGTGCGCACTCTATCTGCAACGGAGGGAACACATCCTTTGAATTTTTCTCCCACGCTATTTGAGCACGCGCCTATTTTGTCAAATTTTTCATAAAGGGCTCTATTTCGTGCCGTGTTTCCTCCGTACATTGAAAAATCACAATGCAAGAAGGTCGCTTTTTTCTTTGCATCAACACAGTTTAATACGATTTCGTTACATATATTATTAAACGCCCTATCTTCTATCGGTTGAGCGTATGCAACGGCTAAATCCCAAAAACCCTCAAGTTTTCCGATTTTTTTACAAATCTTTCTAACCGGCTTTTCTTTCGTGAATTTTTTACTTAAAAAAGAATAGTACGCTCTTTTAAGTGCCATTATTTTTCCTAAACGTTTTGCGCTACTAACGGATTCTTCGGTCAGTCTTGCGTATTTGTTTTCAGGCAAAATATTTACGTTTTCAGGTACAAGAGACAAAAATTTGCCCGCTCTTTTAGAACAAAACAACGATAATTCGTATTGTTCGTCTTTGGATAAAGCCTTCAAAAGTTCAAGCAAAGACTTTTGTATTCCGCCAACGTTCATATTGTTTATAACAAAAAGTATTTTTTTCTTTTCCATCCTTTATTTCCCGTAATACGCTTTCAAAAGCCTAGCCATTTTATTTTTCATCAAAAACCTTACTATCTTATATTTCGAACCAAATCCCTTAAATTTTTTCATTGCTTCGTGGAAGGTTTCGTTTTTGAGCAAATCTTTAACTTTCTTTATTCTATCGTCTTTTGCTCGCAACTCGTTTTTAACACATTCATAACCTATATATATCATCAAGTTATTCATGCTAGCGAAGGCGCTCTCTGATTTATTTCCTACCGTTTCTAGATATTTAGAAATCTTATGATACAAACGCTCGAACATTTCTGCCACGTTGGTACGATATCTATGAGACAAGCTGTTTGCATTTCTAAACATGTAATTATACACGCAGTTTGGTATACACACGATCTTGTTTGCCTTCGTCAAGCAATCCATACTAAAAACGTAGTCTTCGTACAGGCATAACGTTTCGTCCCAAGTTATTTCGTTTTCCTTTATCAAAGAACTTCTAATCAACTTGTTCCAAAGTGAAGAAACGTAGTTTTTAGAAAATATTTCCTTATAATTTTTAGCTAACTCGTCTTGAGTGATTATTAATTTTTTCTCAACCGCTTTCTCGTCTACCTTTCCTTCTGACACGAAACAAAAATTCATTCCGCCTATTACGACGTCGGCATCATGTTCTTTTTGCTCCCTCATAACTATTTCAAACGCGTTTTCCGCTATCGTATCGTCACTGTCGCAAAACCATATAAATTCGCCTTCCGCGTGACTCAAACCGAAATTTCTAGTAGCCGATACTCCGTGATTATCCCGATCAAAAACCTTTACGTTGTCGTGCGCCTTTGCAAATTCATGACAAATCGCACTACTGCCGTCTTTAGATCCGTCGTTCACCAAAAGCAACTCCACGCTCTTATAGGATTGATTTAAGACCGATTCTATCGTTTCCCTCAAGTATAGTTCGGCATTATACACGGGGATAATTACGCTTATAACGCCTTCTTTCATTTTAACGCCCTCTCGTATCCTTCTTTTATTGCTTTTTTGAAGCCTACTACGTCGTTGTATGGTGCAATTTTCTCTAAACTTTTTTTCTTGAATTCTGCAAGCTTGTCCGCATTAGTCGTTAGTTCTACGCATCTCTCTACTAACTTCTCGTCCTCGCTCTCTAGATATCCGTTTTCTCCCGACACTATCAAATCACACAATCCGTCCACGGGAGTGGAGACGATAGGTAAACCTAAAGTTTGTGCTTCCAAAGCAACCATAGGCGTTCCCTCGAATCTTGACGTCATGATAAGAATCTTGGAAGATGCTAAAACTTTGGCGGGGTTGTTCATATAACCCAAATAATCAACGTTTTTCTCAAGTTTTGCCTCTTTAATATAACCCGATACGTAATCAGCGTAATCGCCGTTTCCTACTATTGCCACCTTTATATCAGGCTTTTTCTCAACGACCTCACTCAACACTTTCATCAATCTTTCAGGGTGTTTTTGATAGGTCAATCTTCCAACGTAAGCTATGTCGTAGTCGTACTCTTTTTCATCTAACTGAACACGGCGCAATAAATCTTCTCGACTTATTACGTTATATAGCACGCTACTTTTGTCTTTAAGCGCTTTATGGAAAGGGAAGCCCGTAAACGAGGACTCCGAAACCCAAAAAATATGCGAATATTTTTTAGATTTATTTTTCCACAATCTGTTTTTCAAATAGGTCTTGAAACCTTTGTTGTTATTGACGTGCATGTGGGCGACCATAGGTTTTCCACAAGAGGCTGAAAATACGCATGCTCCTCTATCGTGAGCGTGGATAACGTCTGGATTAACCTTGTCTACGACGGCCTTTACACCTTCTTTCGACCATTCTTTTATAGGCTCAAAGGCAATCCCTCGCTCTTTTAGCGCCTCGCGTATTTGTCCGTCACGACTTGCATACACAAATTCCATTCCGGGCTCGTCTTGCATCATTTTTATAATTTGACACACTACGTTTTCCGCCCCTGAAAAACGGTTACTTTGCAATACGTGCAAAACTTTCATGATTTATTTTCCCCCAAAACTTCATCGTATATGTCTTTCATTTCTTTTTCTACTACAGAAACGTCAAACTCTTTTATTTTTTCCAAATTATTAGCGCTTATTTTTTCTCTCAATTCCTTATCGTTTGCTAAAGTTGCTATCGCCTTTGCAAATCCGTCTACGTCGTCGGGATTGGATAAAAATCCGCCCACTCCGTCTTCTATTAAGTCCACGTTTCCGCGAATGTTTGATGCAACGCAAGGAATACCCATAGCCATAGCCTCCATCATGGAACGAGGCAAACCTTCTTGGCGAGTGGTGAATAAAAACACGTCTGCTGCTTGTAACAAATCTTTTATGTCCGTTCTAAAGCCTAGGAAATGAATTTGATCCTCAACCCCCACCTCTTTTGCAAGATTTTGAAGATTTTCAAGTTCTGCACCCCTTCCGCAAATAAAATAATGCAAATTCTTCTGTCCAGTTTTTGCAATAGCTTTTATTGCTGCGGGATAATTTTTTCTAGGAATCAGATCACCCATAGATATGAGCATGATATCCTCGTCCGCTAAATTAAGCTCCGCTCTTTTTTGCGCTCTCATTTCGCTAGACTTTTGATATAACGCCGTATCTACGCCAACTCCGTGCACGAAATATACCTTTCCACCCTTTTTGAGCTTGAATTTCTTGGCTGCTTCGTAATCTTCTTTGTTCATCGTTATAATAGCGTCCGTCCATTTAGCCATGTGCTTTTCTGCCCATTTTAGAACCGTTCTATTAAACAGTGGCGCGCCTTTATAAAAATGGAAACCGTGAGCGGTATATATAACCTTACGAAGTTTATATTTCTTCGCTGCGTATCTTCCGACTAACCCACCGATAGGCGTATTGCAGTGAATAGCGTCAAATCCACCTTCTGATAATCTCTTGCACAAGTTTTTGTACGCTACCTTGTTATCCTTAAACGCCGTAATGCTTCTAAAGGTGTTGGAATCGTAAAACTTAACGGGATATTCGCACTCCAACTCCTCAGGATTTTTTCTATTTATACCAACGTGTACCTCGTAACCCAAGCTAAGGGCTGCCAACACGCAAGGCTTGTTAAACGTACCCAACTTAACGGGTTCACGGCTCTCATACTTTTCTTTTTTGGGTTTAGTGCTATTTGCAACGAATAAATATTTTTTCATATCCCACCTATATATTTCATTCCAACGTGATTTTTATCGTTTCTAGTGCCGACTCGCATATCTCAACGGCTTTTTCCGCATTCTCTGCTTGCGCTATTACAAAACCTACTCTGTCCACGCTACTGCCGATCTCGCCTACTTGGTCACCTATCCACTTAGTAAAAGCTATTTCACGTACGCCTTCTATTTCTTTCGCTATCTCCACGCCCTCAACGTCTTTTATAACGCCACTTTGGGTTTTGATAAACCTAATAGCGCTTCCTTTGCTAAATCTTTTCTCAACGTCGGGCACATCGCCACAAGCAACGTCCATCGTGGCTTTTATCATGTCGATACCCGTAGATAAAGGAACGAGGTGCGTCGTGATACAATCTCCACCCATTCTTGCGCCAAGTTCTATCATCTTCGGTCCGTTTTTCGTAAGCATGATCTCAACGTGTGCCGGTCCGTTCTTAATACCCACCGCGCGAACTGCTCTTTTTGCTAAATCTTCTATAGCCAAAACGTCGGCTTTTGCTAGTCTAGAGGGTTGAGAATGTCCCATTTCTACAAAATGTGGCGCACCAGTCGTCAATTTGTCGGTTACCTGTAAAACGTTTATCTCTCCGTTTACAGCCATTACCTCAACACTAACCTCGTTTCCCTCTAAATACTCTTCAATTATTACGCCACCGCTACGACCGTTTTCCGAACTATATAAAACGTCTTTTTTTAGTTCTTCCTCGTTGTGAGCGAGCATAACGCCTCTACTACCCGAATTGTCGGTCGGCTTACTGATACACGGATAACTTATCTTTTCTACGACGTTTTCCAACTCCTCGGGTTTTTCTATAATATAAAACCAAGGATGCTCTACGCCGTTTTCTTCAAACGCCTTTATCATCTCGCCTTTGTCCGTTGATTTGAGCGCCGTATCTCTCGTAATACCCGGCAACCCCAATCTCTCGCAAGCTAAAGCAATAGATCTCATCGGCATATCGGTGGCAAGAGTCATAATACCGTCGGGCTTAAATTCTTCCGCCGTTTTGGCAACGCCTTCTGCGTCTATCGTGCTAACGTTGAAAAACTCATCGGCAAGTTTTACGCCTACGGCGTTTGGATTATAATCTATAACGCCTACGTAATACCCTAACTCCTTCGCTTTTTTAATCGCGGGAAGTTGGAGCACGGAAGCGCCTATTATAAGAACTTTTTTCATTTCTTAATCCTTTTTTTCTTCGATATTTTTTTCCACAGCGTTATTTTCCTCCGCAACGGATACGGGGCCGTCTTGTTCAACGTAGATGTTTTTTCTCTTTAATACCGAACCAATGGTTTTGAAAAATACTTTTACGTCCATCCAAAAGGTCAAATGTTCTACGTAATAAACGTCGTTCACGAGTTTTTTATCCGCAGTAACCGAATTTCTAAAATACGCTTGGTTGTATCCCGTAATACCGGGACGTACTTCTATACGCTTTTTATGTGCGTCGTCCAATTTATCGTAACCTTGATAATGCGTAACGAGGTGAGCGCGAGGACCAATCAAACTCATATGCCCAAACAAAATATTCAAGAACTGAGGTAATTCGTCTACGCTCGTCTTTCTCATAATTCTTCCTATTTTCGTTACTCTAGGATCCTTGTCCCCGTTATACGTAGAACCGTCAGCGTTAACAAGGTTGGGAGAATTAACTTTCATAGAACGAAACTTGTACATTTTGAAAATCTTACCCTTTTTGCCAAGTCGTTTAGCGCAATAAAACACGGGGCCTCTATCCGTGAGCCAAATAATAGGCGCTAATATGATAATAGCAAGCAATACGAAAGGTAATGCTATCAAGCTAATAATTATGTCGAACAATCTTTTGAAAAAGTGTTTATACATATCTTTCTCCTGTTATTTCAAATAATCTTTTACTATCTTCACGTAATTTTCTATAACGTAGTCGACTTCTTCGTCCGTTAGTTTTGTGTGTAGGGGTAAAGTGATTTCGTTTGCAAAATGCGCGTAGGCGTTGGGATAATCTTTTATATCAAAGCCCAAGTTCTTGTACGCCGTGTGCATAGGTAGAGGTTTGTAGTGAACGTTACAAGCAATATCCGCTTCCGCCATTTTGATAATTATCTCGTTTCTCTGCTCCGTAGTAATTCCGGGGATTCTAGTCAAATACAAGTGTCCGGAGGATAGGTGCGTATCGGTATAGTGATCCAAGGTTTCTACCCCAATCTTTCTCAACGCACTATCGTATTTACCAATAATTTCGCGACGACGAGAAAGCATTTTTTCGTATCTCTTCATTTGCGCCAAGCCCATCGCTGCCATAATATCGGTCATGTTGCACTTGTAAAAAGGTCCAACGATGTCGTATTCCCAAGCACCGAGTTGGGTTTTAGCCAAGGCGTCTTTGCTTTGTCCGTGCAAAGAAAGTAATTGGAGCTTTTTGTACAAATCGTCGTCAGATACGCCTTCTATCGTACGCCAAGTCAACGCACCGCCTTCTGCCGTGGTGAAATTTTTAACTGCATGGAATGAAAAACTAGAAAAATCGGCAATAGAACCTGCCATAACTCCCTTACGGGATGCGCCGAATGCGTGAGCAGTGTCCGCCATAATAGCAACCCTACCCAAAGCGCGTTGAATATCGTTGTTAGGTGAAAAAATTGATTTTTTAGAATTTACGATCTCAAAAATTTTATCGTAATCACAAGGAATACCCGCAAGGTCTACGGGAATAATTGCTTTCGTCTTGTCTGTAATAGCGTTTTCTAGCGCGGTATAGTCCATCTCGAAAGAATCTTTTTGGGTGTCTACCAAAACTAACTTTGCTCCCGTATGACAAATAACGGATGCGGACGCCGTGTAGGTGTACGCCGAAGTTATAACCTCGTCGCCCTCTCCTACGCCTAAAAGTCTTAGAGCCATTTCGGCACAAGCGGTCTGAGAATTTAGACAAACACATTTATTCGTGCCAACGTAACTTGCAATTTGTCTTTCAAGTTCTTTCGTTCTCGGTCCCGTCGTAATCCAACCGGAGCGTAGTGCGTCTGCAACTTCTTGAATTTCAAGTTCGGATATATCGGGGGGCGAAAATTGTATTTTCATAAAAAACCTCGCGCAACGCGCGCACATACCACGCGCATTATATATTATTATAGCATAGATTATACCACTATATGCGCTAAATGTCAACGATTAGCCCTTTTTTTCGCGCTTTGGAGACGCATTGAGAGTTTTTTGCACGATTCGTGAAAAATTTGTCGAAATTGATTGATTTTTGCTTAAAATTTTTGTGTTTTTTAGGTTTTTTATATATTTTTGTGTCTGTTTTTGAAAATTTTCCTATCAGAAATCTTGATATTTATTGGCTATATTGCAAAAAAAATGCAAAGCCTAGCGCTAATTTCATCAAAGTTTCACGCAAAGCTTTGCATTAAATCAACTAAAAATTATTCTTCCTTTATCTCTTCCACGATGTTTTCCGAGGACTTCTCGCGACGCGCTTTTTCCACTATAGCAAACCAGATAAGAATGAGAACTTGGAATACGCCACACAACACGAATACGAACCACAAGTTTTTACTTGCGAACTCCAAAACGGAGAGATAGATACTCACGCCCAACGTCCACACGAGGGCAGATATTGAGATCTCCGTTGCGCGCGCCCCGAACCAAATAGAGGAAAAAACTATCATCACTATGGATACAACGGGCAAAGCGTACAAATAGAAGAGCCACAAATAGTCAAAACTCTGGAACGAGGAATAGAAAAGCGCTCCGATAGTTGCAAGGAACATAACGGATACGGCGGACAATAGGGCTATAAGCCAACGCTTTCCTCTCTTTGCAACCTCTCTCGGTTTGTCCCCCGACACTAATTCGTCCACGCTTATACCAAAATACTCCGCAATCAAGGAGAAGGTAACGATATCAGGAAGAACGTCCCCTCTTTCCCACTTGGACACCGACTTGTCGGAATAGTTAAGTTTCTCCGCAAGCTCGGCTTGGGTTAGTTTGCGCGATTTTCTAAGGGCGGAGAGGTTTTTTGAAAAATTTAATTTGATTTCTGCTTCTGTCATAGCTATATAATATTAGATTTTCTCCTTTTTGTCAACGATTTTAACCACTCTCACGGCGTGAGAGTGTCGATTTTTGCGTTAGAATATGCGTTTTTAAGGTTAGAATTGCTCGCACTATCGTTAGGGTTACAAAAATATCTACCTTTGGTATAATAACAACGATTGAAAAATTTTTATTGGAGAGCGACATGAGCGACTATATAATATCTAGTGAAACTACTTGTGATTTGGATAAAGCGTATTTAGATAAACTCGGTGTTTCCGTCATCAGTATGGAATATTTCATAAACGGAGAGGGCTACGGCGGAGAATGGAATAGGGAAATGGACGTGGAAACCTTCTACGCAAAGATGCGTGAGGGTGCGAAAACCTCCACAAGCATGGTAAACGAAGCGGTAGCCGAAGAATACTTTAGAAAACTTTTAGAGCAAAAAAAGGACGTTTTGCACGTTGCATTTGCAAAGGCGTGTTCCGGAACGTACGATTGCTTGTGTTCCGTTGCAGAAAGACTAAATAAAGAATACGACAACAAAGTCTACGTACTAGACTCTAAATGCGAGAGCACGGGCGAAGGACTGTTGGTAGAACTTGCGTGCAACAAAAAGAAGGAAGGAAAAGGTGTAAAATACGTATACGAATATTTATCCGGCTTGGTAGAAAAGATAAATCTTCTTTTCACCGTCGACAATCTTAAATATCTTGCGGCAGGCGGTCGAGTAAGCAAGTCCTCCGCGCTTATTGGAAACATTGCAAAGATAAAACCCCTTCTCTACGTAGACGAGACGGGCAAACTCACCGTGGGTGGAAAAACTATAGGACGAAAGATTTCTCTTGCTAAACTTGCTAGTATGGCAGTAGAAAAATTTACGGGAGAATACGGTAAAATCTACGTTTCACACGCAGATTGCGTGGAGGATGCGGAATACGTAAAAGAAAAGATACTCTCCAAACTCCCCGACGTCGAGGTGGTTTTGGAGAAAATAGGTTTCGTAATTGGTTCACACTCCGGCCCCGGCACTATTGCTATATTCTTCGTGGGTAAAAAAAGGAGCTTTTAATGATAAAAATATTCGTAGACTCAGGTAGCAGTATAAAACAGGCAGAAAAAGAAAAACTTGGTGTCGAGATATTACCTCTTAAAATTCTCCTAAAAGACGTGGAGTACTCGGACGGCGTAGATCTATCACGCGAGGTATTCTACGACACCCTAATAAAGGACGGCGTTTTCCCAAAAACATCCCTTCCCTCTCCCGACCTTATTCAAGAGTTGGTAGAAAAGGAAAAAGAGAGAGGAAACGAAGTTTTAATAATCACGATATCCTCTGGTATATCGGGGACGTATAGTGCAATTAAAAGTATGTTTTCCAACGATGAAAAAGTTCGTGTAGTGGACTCGAAAACGGCGGTTGGCGGTATTCGTATCCTCGTAATGGAAGCGAGGAAATATCTGGACCGATCCCTTGATTTCGTGGAAGAAAAACTCCAAAATCTTATTCCCAGAATTCGCGCACTTGCCGTCCCCGAAACCTTGGATTATCTACACAAAGGGGGAAGATTATCTAGAGCAAGTTGGGCGGTAGGCACTCTTTTGAAGATAAAACCTATCGTGGAGTTAAAAGACAAGGTTGGCGTTGCGCATAAAGCTATAGGACTAAAAAGCGCCATGAAACAACTCTTACTTGCCTTAAACCACGCCGACCTAGACTATCCAATAGTCCCGTCATACACCTATGAAAACGACAACCTTAACGCTTTAGTAGAAAAAGCAGAGGATAAATATAAAAAGGTTATGACAAAACAAGACGACCTTGACCACGCAATTGCTTGTCATTGGGGACCTAGAGCCTTTGGTTTCGTCTTTGTGGAAAAAAATTAGTTTTCATGCGGGATAACCCGCTTTGGAAAAAGGTAAAAAAACGAAAAAAGCAAGCGTTTTCGCTTGCTTTTTTCGTATAATTGTCATATTTTCTTTCTTCTTTTCTTCTTCTCTAATTTTTCTTCGAGCCAAAGAGGTGGGACGTCCCCCGTCGAGGCGTCTATCTTTTCATTTTCTTTTACGAAAGTTTCCTTCGTAAAATATCCGTTTTTGTTTCTATCCAATCTCTTTAGGTTGGACACGTATTCACGACTCATTATTTATCCTCGTCTTTATTTTTTTTGCGTTTTTCGCTCCACCAAGCCTCTACTTTTGCTTTGAAATACTTGGGGTATACCGTTTTTAGCAATATCAAAACGATACCTGCAACGATCATAAGTATGGACCAGAACTGCGAAGGTGAAAGACCGGGAACGAAATCTCCTCTATAGTCCCCTCTCAAATATTCTATCAAAAATCTAAATACACCGTACGCAATGAGGTAAATATCAAGATTGAACTTTCCGCTCTTTTTGAGATACAAGAAGGTCAACACGCCAAACAAGATAAACAAGAAAATTGCCTCATACAAGTTAGTAGGAACGACGGTTTTACCAATAGCGGGAGTGAATATTCCCAAAGGTCCATCCGTTTCCATACCGTAACAACAACCCGCGAAGAAACAACCGATACGACCAAAGCCGTGCGCTATCAATATACACGAGGGCGCAAGCGCGGTAATTTCCGAGATTTTGCCGTATTTTTTACCCCAAAAGATATATAGCAACAAGAAAATAACTACGCCACCGATAAGACCGCCTATGAAGGTAATTCCACCGAAATAGAAAGTGCCGGTTGCTAAATAATTGTAGAACGCTTGAAAAAGCGCGGCTGAACCAAATCCTCCGCAAATAGCAATAATGCCTGCGTAAAAAATGAAATCTACGAGTTTGGCGGATAAGCCCTTTTTCTTTCCAAAGAAAAACAATACCGCAAAGCACGCAAGTATTCCTATCGCAATCCAAACACCATACCAATGTATCTCTTGTCCTGCTATTATCAAGAGTGGTTGAGGAAACATAAATTTTCTCCTTTATATATTTATAGCACTTTTAGCGCTCTATTACTAATAATTATACACCCAAAACCACGGGTAGTCAAGAAAATAAATAACGCAGTCTATTTGACTGCGTTATCTTATGCGTTTTTGAAAATTTCGTATGCGTTTTGAATGAAATCTTTGTGCGTTTGAGTAAGTGGGGGAACGTTTACGATAAGCAAACATTCTCCGTTGATTCTGCCGTTTTTGACTGCAGTGTCGTACGCTTTATTAAGGTCCATTCCGCCCGTTATCGCACCGATTTGAGCAAGTATCTCCTCGTCGGACAACGCGTCTTTTAACTTATCAACGGAGGAAAAAGCAACGATACTCACGCTCTTAAATTCTCCACTGCCTTTCGTGTAAACGTAGACGTCCACGTCGTAGCCGTCTAAAAGTTCTTCGTGGATCTCCTCTCCCTCGGACATCTCCAACAACGTAAATCCCGCACTCTCAAACGCAGACTTTACGCTTTCTATTTTAGTTTCGCCACAAGCACACAAAGAAAGGGCTAATATAACGATTAAGGTAACAAAAACTATCTTTCTCACGATTTTTCTCCCCGAAATGATAACTAGTCCATTATACACAAAAAGAAAAACTCGTGTCAATCGTTTTGTATATATTGCCGACTTTTGTCAAAATTTGACACAACTTGGCGTTTATTTTAGAATTTATCTATTAAAAATCTCTTTTATTTGGTCTACTTGCATGGATATTGGTACGAGTATACAGTTATCACGAACGAAACCACTCTCCACCGCACTATCGTAAAAGGAGTCTTTATCCTCACCTTCTGCTCCATCTATATACTCTTGAAGAGCAGGGTTTTCAAAAAACGCATCCCTCAAGCGGTCTTTCGAAGAATACTCCAATATTATTGCCACGGAAAAATTTCTGTTGTTTGAATAAACGTGAACGGTAATATCCTCAACCAAAAATTCGGGAGCATAATCTTCCAAAACGTTTGCGCTATTCTCGACTATTTCGTACCCCTCGGACAAAAAGTTCTCCTCGATTATAGATGCGGTAGACGCTCCGCAGGCAGAAAAGGTAAACAATATTGCTATTAAAATAAAAATCGTTAATTTTTTCATAATTCCCTACTAAATATTTTACCATAAGCAACTACCTATGTCAATACCCCTTATTTTGGGTTTTTCTCCTCTAATTTTTTCGATAAAATTGCGTGTATCGTATACAAATTATTTTACAAATAAACTAAAATTATGCTAAAATATTTATAGAAACTAATAAGGGGTGCAATATGGGAAAAATAGTCGCCTTAGTCGGTATGTGCGGATCGGGTAAATCCGTAGTTTCCGAAATGTTTGAAGCAAAAGGCTGGAAAAAGATATATTTTGGCGGAGTTACTATGAAAGAACTCCAAAAAAGAGGACTGGAAAGATGCGAAAAGAACGAACGTGCCGTTCGTGAAGAGCTTAGAAAGACTTACGGTCAAGCTGCTTTTGCCATTCTACTTGTAGACGATATCAAAGAATCCGCTAAAGACTCGGACGTTATCTTGGACGGTTTGTATTCGTGGGACGAGTACAAGGTTTTGAAAAAGGAGTTTCCTGATTTAATAGTCGTAGCCGTTATGACTAACGCAAATCTTCGCTACGAAAGAC
This sequence comes from Clostridia bacterium, assembly GCA_017407285.1. Taxonomy (GTDB): domain Bacteria; phylum Bacillota; class Clostridia; order Christensenellales; family RUG350; genus RGIG2224. The sequence goes on along the minus strand of JAFQWW010000074.1, from coordinate 10,245 downwards.
TCAAAACTCGCACCATTCGCCCCTTAACACGAGAGGAAGCCGTTAGTCGTGACTACTCTGAGATAGAAAATCTTGCAAAAGGCGGTCCTATATCTATCGCCGATCACTATATGGTAAACAATTCGGATCTTGATCATCTAAAGACCGAATTTGAAAATTTTATAAAACTATTGGAGGCACAATAATGAAACAAGACATGATAGTTATTCTTGATCTTGGAAGCGAGGAAAACTCCGCTTTAGCTAGAAAGATTCGTTCTTTCGGCGTATATAGCGAAATTCACCCCCACGACCTTAAGAAAGAAAATATTCAAGCCCTTCCTAACGTAAAAGGCGTTATTTTGTACGGCGGTAAAAATAACGTGGTTGACGGTGTAAAAATCGACGTTTTCCCCGAAATTTACGATTTGGATATCCCCGTCGTATCTATTGACCACGACGGCAAATGCCCCATTCTTGACTTGAACGATTTGGAAAAATTCCTCTTTGATACTTGCAAATGCGAGAAGAATTGGAATATGACCAACTTTATTGCAGACCAAGTAGAACTTATTAGAAAACAGGTAGGAGATAAGAAAGTTCTTCTTGCCCTCTCCGGTGGCGTAGATAGTTCGGTAGTTGCAGCCCTTTTGGAAAAAGCTATTGGAGATAAACTCACTTGCGTTCACGTAAACCACGGTCTTCTCCGTCAAGGCGAACCCGAAGAGGTTTGCAAGGTTTTCGGTGACGAAATGCAATCTACTTTGATATACGTAGACGCTATAGACAGATTTTTGGATAAATTGAAAGGGGTTGAAGATCCCGAGCAGAAGAGAAAGATTATCGGCGCAGAGTTTATAAGAGTATTTGAAGAAGAGGCTAGAAAACTCGAAGGTATAGATTTCTTGGCTCAAGGCACTATTTATCCCGATATCGTAGAATCCGGAACTAAGACTGGTAAAGCGGTTAAGGCTCACCACAACGTAGGTGGTCTTCCCGACGATTTGAAATTTGAACTCGTTGAACCCTTGAAATATCTATTCAAAGACGAGGTAAGAGCGTGTGGTAAGGAGTTGGGCTTGCCCGATAATATGGTTTACCGTCAACCCTTCCCCGGCCCCGGTCTAGGCGTTAGATGTTTGGGTGCTATTACTCGTGATAGATTGGAAGCAGTAAGAGCGTCCGACGCTATTTTGCGTGAAGAGTTTGAAAAAGCAGGTCTTCGCGGCAAAGTATGGCAATATTTCACCGCTATCCCCGATTTCAAATCGGTTGGTGTTCGCGACAACGCTCGTTCTTTCGAGTGGCCCGTTATTATCCGTGCCGTAAACACGGTAGACGCTATGACGGCAGAGATTGCTCATCTTGATTGGGATTTGCTTGATAAAATCACCAAACGTATCGTAACCGAAGTCAAAGGTGTAAACCGCGTATGTTACGACCTATCTCCCAAGCCTACTGGAACTATTGAATGGGAATAAGCCAACGGCTTTTTCCCATTCAATAAGTTATGATCGCCTACGGCGAGTTATCAGTTATAATACGCTTCGCGTAGTTTTATAACGACAGCGAATGAATTAAAACAAAAAGCACGCATTAGCGTGCTTTTTTTCTATCTTTTTTGGGGGTTACAAGGTCGTAGCTTTCACAAACCAACCCCTTTACGTCCCTTTCGTCCACTAGATCCAACAAGATCGTGAGCCAAAGGCGTTTATTCATGTGATACCCTCTTTTGTATCCTGTCTTTTGGACTAATATATCTAGGAGCATGGGATCGCATTTGACGTTCAAAACGTCTATCTCGCCCTCTTTTTCTCCTATCTTTGTCCCGTCTATATTCATTACGACGCCAAACCATTTGCCACAAGGGTGGCGAAAAACCTCAAATCCCGGTTCGTCGGGCCACAAAACCTCGCTAATAACGCCGTACTGATTTTTTATAAAACTTTTTAGTTCCTCTCTCGTCATTACAATAAGGTTAGACCGGAGCCTGCTCCAAACACGAACCAAACTAAAGCAAACATCAAGGGTATAGCTATTACGCATAGCGTGTGCGATATCATAGTCATCGCAGCACCCGTGGAGGGATCTCCACCGTACGCTTCGGGGAATACAACGGTATTCATGCCAAGAGGCGCGCCTATTGCAAAGAACAACAATACGATAGCCATATTGCTAATCTCTAGTCCAAACAATAGGTTTACTAAGGTTTTTAACCCGAAAAGCGCACCTAATATTACGGTCGGAATAACTACCAATCTTAGGGCGGTAGCAATATATACCTTTTTGTTTTTTATCATCTTCTTAAAGTCGTAACTTGCAATAGTAAATCCTGCTAAAAGCATAGCCACGGGGCCCATGCAAGCTTTCAAGGAGTCAAGGGAATTTATCAAAAATTTAGGGAACAAAACGTCGTACGCCGTGCTACCAGCAGGAACTTGTCCAACAATAGCGCCACAAATAAGCCCAACCACGATACCTACGAGCATAGCAATAGTGGGCGCGTTCATTATTTTTTTCAACGCGCTTTCTTTCTTCTCCCCTTTTGGAACTAATACGCCTATACCCCACGTGTATATAACGAGGGATATGGGTAAACACGCGAGTTTGTATAAACTCAAAACTCCGTCCCCAAACATGGCTTGAACTAAAGGATCGCCTACGTAACCGCTATTACCGAAAGCCAAAGCGTATTTATAAACCCCTCTTTCATAGCAGTCCTCTCTTACGAAAAGTTTGGCAAGAGGAATGGCAATAGCCATAGCAAGCACCACGCTCACGCACGCAACCAAAATGTTTTCTAAATGCAAGCTTATGGTGTCTACCGTGAAAAATCTTGCCATCGTTGCAAAGGATAGCGCAGGACAAAATACCCAAGTTTCGAGTTTTGCCATTACCTTACCTGCGTTATCGGGTAAAATTTTGGTTTTTTTAAGTAAAAAACCTATGACTATGCAGAAAAAGAGCATGAGCATAGGGTTGAGTGTTGCTAAAAAAGTTTTTATCATACGTTCCCTCCGTGCACATTATAGCACTTTGCGTCTAAATTTACAAATTTTCTATACCAATTTGTTTTTCCATTTACCGGATTTATATCTTATATGCGATATCAAGGTGTTAATAATCCAACCTACTGGTACTACGTACCACACGATAGCTATTCCTACGACCTTTGCAAGTAAAAATGGCAAGAGGACTCTCACTCCTTGATTTATAAAATTCGCAACCGTAAACACTACGGTATCTCCCGAACCTTTCAACACACCGTCTGCAGTCTGCTTGAATCCCATAAAGCAGAAAAACCAACCGATAAAGGTCAAATACCCCACGCCCGTATTCATAGCAGTCAAGGTAGCGTCCTCTGCCGAGATAAATAGTCCCATAAGTTCTCTTGGGAAAAGTTCTAACACCGCGCCTATCAAAAAGGCAAACGCCACGACGATAAGATTGGACGCTTTATACCCTGCCTTTATTCTATCTGCGCGCCCTGCCCCCAAATTTTGAGCAACGTAGGCAGACGTTGCGTTTCCGATAGCCGTCATAGGAACTATGCACACCGAACTTATCCTGCTTGACGCAGTAAAACCAGCCATAGCTTCCGAGCCAAAACCGTTGACTACGACTTGAACTAATAATAGCCCTATAGACACCGTCGTTTGTTGGATAATGGAGGGAATAGCGAGTTTTATCATGGGTTTTAATTCTGCTTTATCAAAAATCCGCCCCTTGTCTGGTGATAATTTCTTTATCTCTCGGAGTAAAACGAACAAACTCAACACCGCAGACAGTCCTTGCGCTATAAAGGTTGCCCACGCCGCGCCCTCAACTCCTAAATTCAAGCCGATTACTGCATACAAATCTAAGCCAACGTTTAATAGTGATGAGAAAATCAAGAAAAATAACGGGATTCTAGACCTTCCAAGCGCGTTGAACATGGCGGTTACCACGTTATACAAAAACAAAAGTGGTAAACCGTAGAGATAGATATCAAGATAATTAACCGACACACCTAAAATATCTTCGGGCGTATTGAGTAATTGCATCAAAGGATAGGAAAATATCCTCATAATTGAGGCTAATACCACGCCTACTGCTACGAAAAATATAATAGACGTATTTATAGAGGCGCGCGCTCTTTTATAATCTCCTGCTCCAAAATATTTACCTACCCAAACGGACGAACCTACTCCCCCGCCTATTGCAATAAAAAGCAAAACGGAGGATAAAGACGCGCTAGCGCCTACTGCGGCAAGCGCCCCTTCTCCCACGAATCTTCCAACAATAGCGGAGTCTGCTAGAGAATAGAATTGTTGAAACATACTCCCTAGCACCATAGGTAGACAAAACACTAGTATTGCCCGTAAAGGATTTTTAGTTGTCAAATAATCTTTTGCTTTGCTCATAAATCTATTATACGCCCACTATCCTACTTTTGCAAAGTTAAGTATTAAAAAAACCGAAAATTTCTTTTCGGTTTTTTTCTTTTACGCTTTTGTCTTTTCTAATTTTTCTTCGTCTGCGTTTTCACCACAATCCGTCTTGTAGAAGAATTTGAAATACGCAAGTACGAGGAAGGCGACTATCAACACGCCTGCACCAACTATCCACCAATAACTCGGACCGTTCTCTCCAACCTTTCCAACTATACCCGACAACATAACGAAGAGTATAAGTATAGGAGTGATGAATTTTACCATAACTGCGTATATCTTCATAAATACGCCCAATTCTACCCCTTCTTCTCTTAGTGAACGCAAGGTTTTCATCGGGTTTGCGGTAAGTTTTTTATCAATAAACCAACCAACGCCCAAGCATGCGCCAAACGCACCCAAAGGCATCAAAAGAGTATTCGCTATTTCATCTAAGAAGGTCAAGAAATCGTATCCGAAAAGATTTAATCCTCCGTCAAACGCTCCACCTACAGACCACGCTATAGGAATGGATACCAAAGAACATACGCTTGCTACGATCAAAGTGGTCTTTTTGCGGTTGGTCTTAAATCTTTGGATAATGAATTGAACGGAAACCTCCATTATGGATATAACCGAAGTTAGAGCGGCTATAACTACCATAGCAAAGAATGCAAAGGATACGAACTGTCCTACCCCACCCATAGCGGAAAATACTTGAGGTAATACAACGTAGATAAGTCCCGGACCGCTTGCGCCTGCACCGAGTCCCAACAAAAATTCTTCGCCCATCAGAGCCGATATTGCAGGGAACATAGCAAGACCCGCAAGAAGTGCTACTAAGGTATCGAATATGCAAATCATCATAGCGGACTTTCCAAGTTTTATCTCTTTTCCTGTATACGAGCCGTAGGCTATCATCGTACCCATACCAAGAGACAAGGAGAAGAACGCCTGTCCCATCGCGGCAACTACTCCGTCAAAACCAAGCTCGGAAAAATCGGGTTGCAAGAAGAAAGCAAGACCGCTCTCCGTTCCCGGTCCTAAAGTCAAAGAAAAGATAACGATTCCCACCAATATTATAAATAGTGCGGGCATCAAAATCTTGGAATACTTCTCAATACCGTTTTTAACACCTGCCATAATAATCAACGCTGCAAGAGCCATGAAAAGCACGGTGAACACGACGGGAACGATAGGATCTGCGGTGAATGATACAAAAGAGGTTGCGTTGCTCAAACCGTTCGCGCCTTGGAAAGAGTTGACCGCAAAACGCAAGGTCCAACCGCCTAAAACGGTGTAATAACACACGATTATGGTGGGTACAGCTATAACGAGTAGACCGATCCAACCCATTTTCTTCTTTATCTTTTTGTACGCAGTAACGGTGTTTGATTGCGCTCTCTTTCCTATAAATATCTCGCTTATCATCGCAATAGAGCCCATAAAGAGTACGCAAAGTATGTAAACCAATACGAAAGCCGCGCCTCCGTTTGCACTCGTTTTATAGGGAAAGCCCCACAAGTTGCCAAGACCTACGGCAGAACCCGCTGCCGCAAGCACGAAACCTATACCGCTTGCAAAACCGTTTTTCTTGGTAGTCTGTTCCATTTTTCTCTCCAAAAATAATAAAGTAACTTATAGATTATATTATAAAATATACACTTTTGTCAATCCCTCGTGGGCTTGGTTTAGAATATTTACCTTTTCAAGCTGTTTTTGAACTGCGTAGGCTTTATCCCACAATACTTTTTGAACACTCTAGAAAAATACTGTGGATTGTCAAAGGCTAAATACTCCGACACCTCGGATACGTTCATAACCCCCTCTCTCAACAATTCTTTTGCTTTGTGTATTTTGTATTCATTGACGTAGTGGGCAAGCGTTTTACCAGTTTGTTCGTGGAAAATCTTGGAAACGTAGGTCTTGCTATATCCAAGATATTTGCACACGTCCTCGTTTCTTATAACCTTTCTTTCGTTTTCCACAACGTACTTTTTGACGTCTTGAACTAAATGGTGTTGCATACTCTCTTTTGAGGGAAACATCATAAACTGTTGTTTCTCACTCATAGAGCGCATCAAAAGTATTAAAAACTGTTCAAGATAGGTTCTAAGCAACTGCTCGCTTCCAAGTTTTGCGCCCTTTTTTCTAACCAACTTGGTCAAAGGTACGTTTTTGGGTAATTCATAGGCGTTTTCACACTCTTTCAAAAACGACACGAGGAAAAATATGAGGTTGTTGTTGAGTTTTTCGTGGAAACCCTCCAAACTCTTCATGGCAGACGACTTGCACTCAAAAGAAAGATTCAAGACGTTTGGGGCGGAGTCCAACGACCTACTGCTATGAAACTCGTTGGGCTTGAAGAATATGACCTCACCAGACGACACTTGAACCTCGCCTATATCACAGTTTACCATTATCTTTCCTTTGTCAACGTATACCATCTCCCAAAAATCGTGACTCTCTCCCTCGAAAGAAAAATTTTTGTCAAACTCGTAGTCGTGCACGGTTACTATCTTTTTGACCGTTACTACGTTTTTAAGGGTGGTTTTTATGTAGGAAGCTTTCATTTTCATACTCCTAAAACTTTTTCGTGTACGTAATTATACTTGTCAGTATACCATATAATTATCTTTATTTCAATATCTTTAGCAAAATATTTGACAAACCACCCCCCTTCGTTTTATCATAAAATCATCAAGGAGTGATTAGTATGAAAATTGGTATTTACGGCTACGGCAACTTGGGAAAAGGGGTAGAGAGCGCAATTGGGCAAAACCCCGACTGTGAACTCTTCGGCGTATTCACGAGAAGAGCCCCTGAAAGTTTGAAAATCAACACCCCTCAAGCCAAGGTTTTACCCGCGCAAGAGGTGGATAAATACGTAAACGATATAGACGTTTTAATTATCTGCGGTGGTAGCGCAACCGATCTACCCGAAATGACTCCACGTTTAGCAAAAAGCTTTAATGTCGTGGATAGTTTTGACACCCACGCAGATATTCCCACGCACTTTGACCGCGTAGATAAGTCGGCAAAAGAGGGAAATACGGTTGCGTTAATATCTTGTGGTTGGGATCCCGGTATGTTTTCTCTAAACCGCGTATATATGGACGCTATTTTGCCTAACGGACGTGATTATACCTTTTGGGGCAAGGGGGTAAGCCAAGGTCATTCCGATGCAATTAGACGAATAAAGGGCGTTTTAGACGCGCGCCAATACACCTGTCCCGTGCAGAGCGCTATAGATAGAGTAAAATCTGGAGAGTGTCCTGATTTGACTACGAGAGAAAAACACACTCGTTTGTGTTACGTCGTCGTAGAAGAGGGTGCGGACAAAGAGAGAATAGAAAAAGAAATCGTAACTATGCCTAAATATTTTGCAGATTACGACACCACGGTAAACTTTATCTCTCAAGAAGAACTTGATCGTGACCACAAGGGTATACCTCACGGTGGTACGGTTATCCGCACGGGTAAGACGGGAGAGGGAAACAACCACGTAGTGGAGTACCGTTTAACCTTGGACTCCAACCCCGAATTTACGGCAAGCGTGCTTCTCGCCTACGCAAGAGCGGTATACAAGATGAAAAAACGTGGAGAGGTTGGTTGCAAAACGGTGTTAGACATAGCGCCTGCGGATTTGTCCATGAAATCTCCCGAAGAACTCAGAAAACATATGTTATAAGTAAAAAGCAAAAGCGTGTTATCGTCACGATAACACGCTTTTTTTATAGTTCTTTTAATAACTCCACGCAACCTCTCAACACGTCGTCGTAGGTTTGGTCAAAGTTTCCCGTCCACCACGGATCGGCAACGCTTTTATCCTTTAGCATAGGTCGAATTTTTCCTTTTGGATCTCCACCGGACAGACGCATAAGCGCTCGGATATTGTTTTGGTCCATTCCAACTATAATATCGTAATAGTCGTATTCCGCCCTCGTCATAACGGTGGCGTATCTTCTCTCGTAGGGAATACCCATCTCGTCTAGCTTGGTTCTCGTACCGTAATGAATACCGTTTCCCTCTTCTTCGTCGCTCGTTGCTCTAGAGGCTATCTCAAAATCCTTTTCTCTCCCAATACCCTTTACCAAGTCTTTCATCACGAACTCCGCCATAGGGGATCTACAAATATTTCCTAAACACACGAATACTATTTTTTTCATTTTTTTCTATATTCCCTCTCGTTCTCCTATTAATTTTGTTGTTTTTGTTTTTTATTTTACCATATTATTTTTTTGGTGTAAATACCGCTTGTCTATTTTAGTCGGTTTTTATCCCTATTTTTCGTCTTTTGTCTATATTGAAAACGGGATAGATTTATGTGTTAAACTCTTGTTGAGGTGAATTATGAAAAAACAAATTTTCAAATGGACGAGTATTGCGCTACTGCTCTCCGTGTGTATTTTTTGCGCGTATACCTACGACAAACTTTTTCAAACGACACAAGAAGAAACTATCACGCCACCAAAAGAAGATCTATCCACCCCAGTCGTCACACCGATGCCTATGCCAGAGCCCGAAATTCCTCACACCGAGTTTCCCAAACTTTCAATCCCCTCTCCCTACTCAAGCGAGGGATTTTTGCAAAACCTTGGGGGTAGTGAGGACGACTCAATTTTCAAAACTTGGGCGATTGGGGATAAAATCTTTGCGATATCTAACTCTAACTCTCAAGACTACGATATCTCTTCTCCCTCGCCTTTTGTAGCCACTATTACCTCGAATGGCACGGTGACAAAAACGCTCTCCCTTCCTCCATCCTCAACCGTTCTCTCTTCCACTCTGTACTCGTCAGGACTAGTCGTAGCATACTCTGGGGACGTTGGACTGAGCGTAGTGTTTTTGGACGGAGAATTGAGGGTAGTCCACACCGCTCGATACGACGTTCAACTAAGTCAATGCAAACTTTTGTTCTCTCAAAACGGTATCTATTGCGCGGGCGTATCCGTAAATACCCTCTTTCTTGCTCGTATTCTCTCCGATTTTTCATCAACCTCTAGCAAAAATCTCCCTTGTGACGGCATACGAGAGATAGTGGATTTTTCCTTTTTGAAAAATAGGTTGCTCGTGCTATTGAATAGAGAGTACGACTTTGGTTTTTATACCTTTGACCAAGATCTAACCACGAATAGCACCGCCCCCTTCCCCACCTTTGGTAAAATCTCCGCTCAATCCGCCGTGCCAAGCGTAGTGGGCGGACTTTTCCACTACACTTTGTGTGCAAATTATAACGACACTATTACCCTATTATCGGTAAACGAGAGAGGGGAAATTTCGTGGTCAAAATCTCTATCTCGCGCCACCTCGTCCAGTCTTTTGCTCACGCCTAACGGCAATCTTTTGGTTTTTTGTGCGACGGATACGGCGTCTACCGCCTCTCTTTTTTGCTCACACGGCGACGTGATAGAACAAAACGTACTATCCCTCTCCTCCCTTTTCCCCGTGGACTTTACGTACACCGATTCTATGTATATTTTGTGTGAAAATAGAGGGATTGACGGATTTTGTTTGTTGCGATTTGACCAAGCGAATTTAGTCACAACCCTTTGTCGAGTAGAGTCGGGAAAACCAATCTCGTTATGCTCAACTACAACCTCTCTTATCGTTGGGTTAAGCGGAAATTGTGACCATTCACCGTACGATATCGGCTACGGCAAAACGGACGGATTTTTATTGTCTTTTTCTTTGTAAACGAAAAGCGTGTTCTCTTTTGGGTGATGTTCTTAGCGGAGAATTTGAAAAACACTGCTAAGTGCGAGCAAGTATTTGACTGGTCAAACACAAACGGGCTAAGCCCAAACCCATATACAAGCAGAAAGAGCAAACACACAAGACCGATAAAATCTTGTATG
>JAFQWW010000073.1 GCA_017407285.1 Clostridia bacterium | reverse complement strand
TACGGGAAAATCGGTCGCGATGGAGAGGGCGCTTTTCTTGTGAAAACCCTAAGTAAAAGCGGCGTTAACACGGACGGAATAGTGTATTCTGATAATCTTTCCACGAGTTTTACGGACGTTATGAACGTAACTTCAACTGGGGAGAGAACGTTTTTTCAATGTCCCGGCGCGTGCGCTGATTTTGGTATTGACGATATAGATATTAACTCTTTGAACTGTGATATTTTCCACGCAGGATATATTCTTTTGTTGGATAAATTTGACGAACTCGACGCGGATTACGGCACGGTTATGGCGAAGTTACTTGCAAAAGTTCAAGAGAAAGGCATTAAAACTTCTATCGACGTAGTTAGTGAGGAAGGAGAGAGATTTAGTAAACTCGTACCCCCTGCGCTAAAATACTGCAACTATTCAATAATTAACGAAATAGAAGGCGGTAGAGCGGTAGGTGTTAATCCAAGAGATAAAGACGGTAAAATTATCGTAGAAAATATTAAGAAAATTTTACAAAAATTCTTTGAACTCGGCGTTAAAGATATTGCGGTTATTCACTGTCCTGAAGGCGGATTTGCTATGGATAAGACTGGAAAATTCGTAGTAGTTCCGAGTTTGGAATTGCCTAAAGGATACATAAAGGGAAGCGTTGGAGCAGGAGATGCGTTCTGCGCGGGCGTATTGTATAGCATATATAAAGGATTTGACCTTGAAAAAACAGTAGAAATAGGTAACCTTGCAGCAGCGGCAAATTTGTCTGAGATTGATTCCATTAGCGGATTGAGAAGTCTTGACGGATTGATGGAATTAAAGGCTAAATATCCTACGAGAAAAACAACCGAGATATAATTTGAAAACCAAGCGTATATTTACGTTTGGTTTTTTTATAAATTTGTGATATTTATTTTATTTTAAGGAAAATTATCGGTTTTCAATTGATTTTACTTTTGTTATAAGGTATAATTATATAAGAATATTCAGGAGGTTCTCTATGTATACAGTTTTAGTAGTAAGTTGTCATCCTGACGACATGGAAATTGCCTGTGCAGGAACTTTGTTAAAATGCAAAGAAAGAGGTGACAGAGTAGTAGTTTGTCATTGTTGTAGCGGAGATTTGGGTCACGAGATTATTCCTGCTGACGAACTCAAAGTTATGCGTGCAAACGAGGCAAAACGCAGCGCTGATTTAGCAGGTTTTGAAGTTATTTGGGGAGGTTTTAACGACCTTGATATCTACACCGATAACAAAGAATCGAGAGATAAACTCGTGGAAATCATAAAGGACGTTAACCCCGACTTTATTATTACTCACGCGCCTAACGATTATATGCCTGACCACGTTGCGGTTAGTAAGTTGACGTTTGATGCAAGTTTTACTGCAACGTTGCCCAACTATAAGACTAAGTCGCAAGGTCGTGCAAGACTCGTGCCTATTTATTATATGGATACGCTTACGGGTATTAACTTCAACCCGACTGAATACGTAGACGTTACCCCTTACATTGATAAAAAACTCGAAATGCTTGAATGCCACGAGTCACAAATCGTATGGATGAGAGATCACGATCATATTGATTTCCCGAATATGGTTAAAACTTGTAGCAGATACAGAGGTTTTCAATGCGGAGCAGATTACGCTGAAGGATTCACTCAATGTCAAGTATATCTTAAACAAACAACTAAAAGGTATTTACCTTAATAAATAAAAAGGAGATTTAAAAATGGATTTTAATTCAACTGTTAAAGGTTCAGCACTTGAAGGTTTCTATCCTGCAGGATGGGACTTCGAAAAAATTGACAAATGTATTGACGCACCTGAAAAAATCACCGAACGTCAGGCTTTTTGGAACAAAGATTTCCAACCTATCAAATGTGAATCTTTGTCTGACTTCGAAACCTACATGGGACACGAAATTGCTAACGAAATTAAGAAAGCAGGAGAGAGAAAGGAAAAAATCGCTTTCATCCTTCCCGTTGGACCTATGGGTATGTATCGTTGGGTAGTATATTTCTTGAAAGAATGGAACGTAAAATGTGATCACGTTTACACCTTCAATATGGACGAATGGGCAGATAGCGAAGGAAATACTCTTGATGCATCTAACACCGGTTCTT
>JAFQWW010000072.1 GCA_017407285.1 Clostridia bacterium | reverse complement strand
GAGGAAGAGGAAGAAGAGGAAGATCCTAGAACTACTCGTCCTTTGCCTACTCTTGAAGAAGAGGAAGAAGAGAAAGACTATACCGAAGGTGTTATCGAGTCTTGGTATCAGAACTTCGATTACAGTACTCAGTGGGAAGAATACGAGTGTGAGAACAAAGAGATCGCACGTCGTGCTTTCAACCGTGTTAAAGAACTTCTCGAAGGACAGTTCAAAACTGAGGAAACCTTCATCCAGTCTCAGTACGAGCAGATCGTTATTGAAAAGTTGCAGGATAAAATCACTGCAGGCGCAATAGACGAGAGCAAAATAGATGCAGAGGTATTCGCTCGTTACAACGAGAACCTCAAAAAGAACGAGTTGACCTTCAAAGCAGACGACGCTGCATACGCTACTGCTTTCTCCTCTAACGAAGTTTTGTATTATCATCCCGAAACTGGTTACGCTACCGTTAAACACATTCTTTTGGCGTTTGAAGAAGCGTCCGTAAAAGATAGAGAGGCAGAAAACACTCACGTTTGGATTGATTCCGCATCTGGCAAAAGCTACGACGATTTCACCAAGATTTTGCAGGGTAGCGGAAACTACACCGAAGAGGTTATAAACGATTACCGCGCTCAACTCGTTAACGCTATCAAGGTTAACAACTACGGCGACTTTGCTGATTGGTGGAAAGACGGCGAGGGTTACGATGAGGAAGAAATGAAAGACTTGAAGGATTGGAGAGACCTCGTATACGACGCTAATACCGTATCCACTTTGGGTTACAAAGAGTTCTTCAAGGTTGTAAGAGAGGCAGTTTTGGCAGAGGCAGACGACGCTGCTAAACTTGCTAAATTTACCGATTACATCTTCGGATATTCTAACCCCGACGATAGCGGTATGTTCAACAACGCATACGATTATACCGTAAAGAAAGACGAAGATAGCTATATGGAAGAGTTCACCAATATTTGTCAGTATCTTATCTCTGGCAAAACACTTCCCGCAGACGGTAACTACGGCGTATACGGAGATGCTACCGGCAAGGTTGGTTCTATGGGTTGGTGTATCACTGATTACGGCGTTCACCTCGTTATGATTTCTCATATTGCAAACGCAGGAGTAGATGAAAACGGATATTATATCGCAAATTCCGCTGCAGAACTCAAGGAAATTCTCATCGGCGACACCGAGAGAACGAGCTTGTACGATTATATCTACGAGACCTTGAAGAACGCAAAAGAAACCGATGCTATTAGCAAGTATCATAAAAACATCATAGACGTTGAAGGAAAAGACGCTTTATGGAAAAACGTAGACATTATCAATCAGATGTTTGCATAACTAAAATCAAAACGCAACCTTGACGGGTTGCGTTTTTTTATGCTATTATAATTAATGTAATTGTATTTAATAATAATATATGTTATAATATATATACAAAATTGATTGGAGAACGTTATGAGAAAGATTTTACTCTCAATACTTTTATCACTATGTTTAGTAACTTTTGCTTTTTCCTTGACTGCGTGTAGCGGAGGAGGTTCGCAAAACTTAGAAATGGAATTAAACCGTGATATGACCTTTAGCGTAAAAAGCATAGGTCTTTGCGGAGATAAAAACGTAGTTATTCCTTCTACCTTCAACGGCGCACCCGTAGTAGCTATACAAGACGGCGCGTTTTCTGGATACGGAATAGAGAGCGTTACCATTCCTAATTCAGTCAAAAAAATCGGGGACAACGCCTTTTTGGGTTGTGACAAACTCCAAAAAATAGACGTTCAGGTCAAGAATACGCATTTTGGATATCGTGCTTTTGCTAACTGCACTGCATTGAAAGAGGTTAAAGTGTACGCAAACGCCACCTACGACGTAGACGTTTTTGCGGGTAGCGGAGTGGAAAAAGTAGTTTTTGAGTCCGGTGTTACGAGTGTTCCTGCGGGTATTTTTGCAAACGCAAGAGAGATAAAAGAGGTGGAGATTGGAGCCGAGGTTACCTCGATTGAAGACTATGCGTTTATGGGTAGCGGAATTGAGAGTATCACCATTCCTGAAACGGTAACCAATATCGGTCAAAACGCTTTCCAAAATTCCAAACTCAAAAGTATCGTTATTCCGACGAGCGTAACCGTTGTAAATAATCACGCTTTTGCTGATTGTGCGGAGTTAGAATTTATAACTATAGGCGCGTCAAGCACTCCTTTAACTTGGAGCAGTACGTGGAATAAAGAGGTTACGGGAGAGGACGTCTCGGCGCAGATTTTGTATAACGGACACGTTCACGATACGGAGGTAGTTTTCGAGAAAAAGGCGTCGTGCATTGGTAACGGACTTATCAAGTACAAGTGCAAAACTTGTAGCGCGCAGTGGGAAAAAGTGTTGTTGAAGGATAAGGACGCTCACGTATCCAACGAGGGAGATTGGAGAAGCGACGATAGCGAGCATTGGTTGCAGTGTATTTTCTGTACTGGACGATACTCATACGGCGCGCACGAGTTCGAGGGCGGTACGTGTAAGACTTGCGGAAAGAATAAATAATAATCAATATAGTTTAAAAAGGACGAAATTTTTTGATTTCGTCCTTTTTTTATAGCCTGTATTAGTTAATGCAAATAATTAGTTAAACGAATAGGGAGGTTAAGTGAAAAATCCTAACGACACGAGTAGCCCTTGGTTGACGTTTTTCATAACGTCCTCGCCCAAAGTCCCGATTCTATCCTTTAATCTCGTTTTGTCCAAAGTGCGGAGTTGCTCTAAAAGCACGATACTGTTTTTAGGTAGTCCGCAAGTTTCGCAATTTATCGCAACGTGAGTGGGGAGTCTTGCCTTTTGTAATTGGCTAGTGACTGCCGCGGCAATCACAGTCGGACTGTATTTGTTGCCGACGTCGTTTTGGATAACGAGTACGGGACGGATTCCTCCTTGTTCACTCCCAATCACCGGACTTAGGTCCGCATAGTATAATTCTCCTCGTTTTATCATTTTTTTACCCGTCCATAATGTATTTTATGTAGAAACCTTTATTTTGTTTCCTTTTTCATTATCGACTAGGTTCATTGTTTTATACACGCCCAGATTAGATTTTTTATGCCAAACTCCGTCATAATATCTTAAAATCGTCCGTTTTGCTACCTTGGTTTTGGTTTAATATAAATTTAGGAGGAAGGTATGGCAAGACGAATAGTTATTACGTCCGGCAAGGGCGGTGTAGGTAAGACCACGGTGTGCGCTAATCTTGGCGTGCAGTTAGCAAAACGAGGGAAAAGAGTGGTTATGTTAGACGCAGACGTCGGGTTGAATAACCTTGACGTCATTATGGGTATTGAAAACAAAGTCGTGTACGACGTTTTTGACGTGTTGGACGGAAAATGTAGGTTAAAACAAGCCTTAATCGAGGATATGTTTTTACCAAATCTCTACGTTTTACCTTCCGCTCGACCGTTATCAAACGCCAAAGTCAGTAGCGCGCAATTTCGTCACGTCGTGGACGGACTGAAAAATTTCGACTACGTTTTGATAGATTGTCCGGCAGGAATATCGGGAGGATTTCACCGTGCCGTGAGTGCTGCCTACGAAGCTTTCGTCGTGGTAACACCTGCAATATCGTCGTTGAGGGACGCGGACAAGGTGTTGAGTTTGTTGTCCTCTTATAATTTACAAAATACTGGGATCATAATCAATAGAATACGAGGAGATATGGTATTAAGACGGGAGAGTATGAGCGCGGAAGACGTGGCAAGATTATTGAGAAAAAAGCCTTCTGCCGTTATTCCAGAATCGGACGAGATCGCTTTATCTGCATCAAACGGTACTCTAAAGGACGTAGACGGAGTTTTTTCCTTGCTTGCCGAAAACGTGGAGAACGGAACGCACAAAGTTTTGGACTGCACTGCAAAATATAAAGGTTTTATGGGTAGAATCAAGTCTTACGGGAGGAAAATATGAGAAAAAAAGAGGTTACGAGGCTCAAAAATATTTTATCACGAGATAAAATGATGCTTCCTGAAAACTACAAAGCCCTTTTAGTGAACGATATCAATAAACTGTTGTCGCATTATATGGAATTGTCCCCGTCGGGGGCGAGATTAAAACTTAGAATATCGGATGACGGTGGTTACGAGATAGGCATATCTTGTATAGCCGAAAGGTTGAAGGACGTGCCCACCGTGCTTGCTCCTATTGAGTAGAATAAGATAGATAGAGAGGGAAGAAATAGCCAATAATGATTGACAAAAGATTGTTTTTTATATATAATTAGTCAATAGTGGTTTTCCACTCTATTTTTGCATTACAATTAAAGTGAGGATAAATGAATGAAAAGGACTTATCAACCCAAGAAAAGACAAAGAAGCAAAGTTCACGGTTTCCGCGCAAGAATGAAAACGCACAACGGCCGTAAGGTTTTGTCACGTCGTCGCAGAAAGGGCAGAGCAACTTTATCTGCTTAATCTATGTTGCCCGCGCGTAATAGATTAAAAAATAACTGCACCTTCAATTACATATACCGAAAGGGCAAAAGCGTAGGCGGAGCGTACAGCGTTTTGTTATACACCGAAGCAAGGGGTAGACTCCTTATCGGTTTTTCGGTATCCAAAAAAATCGGGGGTAGCGTTACGCGCAATTTGGTCAAACGCAGAATGAGAGAGGCGGTACGCTCCTGTATCGACGATATTAAGAGCGGTTACCATCTCGTTTTCGTTGCAAGAGAGGGGATTTTGGATGCGGATTTTGAAAAATTAAAGTCCGCAGTCCGACTCCAACTCAAACGAGCAGGTCTTTTGAATGAGGATAATTAAATGAGAAAGTTGTGTATTCTCGCTATTCGAGGATATCAGCGTTATATCTCTCCCGTTATTCAAGCAAAATGCGCGTATACGCCGACTTGTAGTCAGTACGCGATAGACGCTATCTCTGAATGGGGAGTAGTGAGAGGAATAGGTATGGGCGTATGGCGTATTCTTCGTTGCAATCCCTTTTCAAAAGGCGGTTTTGACCCCGTTAAAATCAATTATAAAGGAAAATCAAAATGGGTATTATAGACAACTTATTACCGATGATATCCGAAATTAGTTTAGGAGAACCGCAAGTAACTCATTTCATTGCGGACTTTTTGGCGTGGATTTTCGGATTTATCGGCAATTACGGTTGGACTGTCGTAATTTTCACCATCGTGCTTAAGTTAGTATTATCGCCTTTGGATATTTGGCAAAAGCACGTTATGCACAAAAACAACCGTGCAATGGAGAGAATGAAACCGAAAATTGCAAAATTACAGGTTCAGTACGCAAATAATAAAGAAATGTTCCAACAACAGCAAATGAAGTTGTACAAGCAAGAGGGTTATTCTATGCTTGGCGCTTGTTTGCCTACTATTTTGACTTTGGTACTATTCTTCATTATATTTGCAGGTTTTAACTCCATGGCAACCTATATGGTGCAGAAGAACTATTACGATATCGCCGTAACTTACGAAGAAACGTACGCAGAGCACGCTGAACTTAACGACAAAAACGTAGTCATAAACGAAGAAGAAGCAGTTCAAGAAGCAGAGAAAGCCGTATTGGAATTATATCAGAGCAACGAGGATCAGTTCCAGTGGCTTTGGGTAAGAAACGTTTTCGTATCCGATAACTGGAGCGCACCCGTGCCTTCTTATTCCGACTTCACCTCAAGTGGCTTGTCCGGTCTTAGAGTTCCTAAAAACTGGGTAGGCGAAGACTCTCGCGATTACGACAGATACACTAGAGTTTTGAGAGAACACGAGGATTATCAAGGTTGGAACGGTTATATTATATTGCCGATTTTGACCATACTTATAACGCTTGGTTCTCAGTTACTTATGAAACAACCCCAAGCACCGGGCGTAGATTCCGACCTCAATTCGGGCAAAGCACCGGGTGGCAACATGATGAAATTCTTGATGCCTGCTATGATGGGATTCTTTGCGCTATTCTATAGTGCAGCATTTACTATCTACCTCTTGGTCAGCCAACTCGTATCCTTACTCACGAGTTTGGTATTTAACGCAGTTATGAAGAGAAAGGACAAGAAGGAAGAAGAGTTTAGATTGACACACACATTCAAATAAGAAGGATATATAAGATGGATTACGTAGAAAAGAAAGCGTCGTCCGTGGAGAAAGCCATAAACCTTGCACTTGAGGAGTTAGGTATTCAACGCGACGAGGCGGAAATTGAAATAGTATCCGAAGGTAGACTTCTATCCAAAGCCGTCGTTAGAGTTAAAAAGAGAGAGGACGTAGTGGAGGTTTTGGAAGAAAGTAAACCTGACGAGGATAAAACAAAGAAAAAATCTAAAAAGGGCGTTAATCGTGAAGAGGCGGCAGCACGTGCATTAGAGTTCGTTCAAGGACTTATCAAGACGATGAATATTGTTGCTGAAGCCACTCTAAACAAAGAAGCAGAGGAGATCACTATCGACGTCCTCGGCGCAGAAGGTTCTGCTCTTATCGGTTATAGAGGCGAAACTTTGGACGCAGTGCAGTATCTTACCTTGCTCGTTGCAAACAAAAACGAGTCTGGATTTGTAAGAGTAGTAGTTGATTGTGAAAACTACAGAGAAAAGAGAAAGGCTGTGTTATCCGCTCTTGCCGTAAGACTTGCAGACAAGGCAGATAGACTAGGAAGACGTATTATTTTAGAACCTATGAATCCTTTCGAGCGTCGTGCCATACACTCAGCCCTAGCCGAGAACGAAAAGGCACACACCGAAAGTCAGGGTGAAGAACCTAATCGTTACGTAGTTATTATCCCTGAGAACGAAACCCCCAACGCTCGTCCCGAAAAATATTTCGACAAGAGAGAAAAGGGTGCAAGGGATAATAAACGTGGTGGAAAGTACAACAAACCTGCTAAAAAATCTACCTATTCGGACAATTACAAACCCAAAGCAGGCAACGTATACGATCCGTACGCACCTAGTGAAGAGTATAGAGAAAAAACAAGTTCGAGTTTCAGCAAAACCGGTCCCGGAAAGCTTAGAAGCTTCGGCTACAAAAAGAGATAGTGTTAAGGGACTGACTTGTTCAGTCCCGTTTTTTATTTATTATGCATACTATAACCGCAATATCAACCCCGCACGGTGCGGGTGGAATAGGAATAATTAGACTCTCCGGCGACGACGCTATAAAGATAGCCTCTTCGGTCTTTTCCTCAAGCGTAAAAGTGGAAGATCAAAACCCAAGAGAAATGTATTTGGGTAAATTTGAAGGGGAAAATTTTGAAGAGAAAGCGTTGTGTGTAAAATTTATCGCGCCTAACTCCTACACGGGAGAAGATTTGGTGGAATTTCACGTTCACGGTGGCGTGTTTTTGGTAACCAGAGTGCTTGAAACCTTGTTGAAAAAGGGCGCTAAAATGGCGGAGGCAGGAGAGTTTACCCAAAGAGCGGTCTTAAACGGCAAGATGGGCTTGGACGAAGCGGAAGGCGTTGCCGACGTTATAGTGGCGGATAGTACGGCGTCTTTGAACGCGGCGTATAGACAGATGACGGGAGCGTTGCACAAAAAAATCGTATGGTTGCAAAACGAGATAAAGGACGTATTGGTTAATATCTCGGCAGCTATTGATTATCCCGACGAGGTAGAGGACGAGGTTTATCACGAAACACCGGATAAGATTAAAAGTGTTCGAGAAGATATAGAAAGACTAATTGATAGTCATAAATCGGGCAGACTCATAAAAAACGGTATATTGTGCGCTATATTAGGAAAACCTAACGCAGGAAAGTCCTCTCTTTTGAACGCTATATTAGGTCGTGAGCGTGCTATAGTTACCGATATTGCAGGCACGACGAGAGATACGATAGAGGAAGCGATATTACACAAAGGGGTAAAACTACGCTTTTTGGATACCGCAGGTATTAGAGAGAGCGAGGATATCGTGGAAAAATACGGCATTGAACGCGCGCTAAAAGAGGCGGACGGTGCGGACGTTATTATCCTTTTGTTGGATGGGGCGACGGGAGAGAATTTGGACGAACTCATCAAAAGATATAGTGACAAAAAGGTGTTCGTATGCGTAAATAAGTCGGACTTAGTGGAACGTAAGCAAGATAACCTTTGTTATATCTCGGCAAAGACGGGAGATGGAGTGGAGAATTTGTTGGACGAGATTATCAAACTCTCCGCAGTTGAGGACGGCGAAGTCGTAACCTCTGCTCGTCACACCGAAGCGTTGGTAAGAGCGCACGAGAGCGTAGTGAGTGCGGAGGGCACTTTCTCTCAATACACTATAGATTGCGTGGCGGTAGATTTGAGAAAGGCGTGGAGCGCGCTTGGCGCTATCACGGGTGACGGCGCGGAAAGCGGTATCATCGAGGGTGTATTCGACAAATTCTGCGTAGGAAAATAATATGAAGACAAAATTTTACGACGTTGTAATAGTAGGAGCAGGACACGCAGGCGTGGAATCTGCTTTAGCATCAGCAAGGCTTGGAATTAAGACCTTGCTTATTACCATGAACCTTGAGGCAATAAGCTTTATGGCGTGCAATCCGAGTATAGGTGGCACGGCAAAAGGACATCTTGTGCGTGAGATAGACGCTTTGGGCGGAGAAATGGGCTTGAATGCGGACCAAACTCTTATCCAACTCAAGATGCTAAATAGCGGAAAAGGTCCTGCGGTACAGAGTTTGAGAGCGCAGAGCGACAAAAACTTTTATCATAGACGAATGAAAGCGGTATTGGAGAGAGAGGAAAATTTATCCATTCTTCAAGCCGAAGTAAAAAAGGTTTTAGTTGAGGACAAAAAGGTCGTGGGCGTGGAAACCACGTTTGGAGAGATTGGCGCAAAAGCCGTAGTTTTGGCAACGGGCGTGTATCTAGACGCACGCGTTATCATTGGCGAAAACGTTCGTGACGAAGGACCTGCAGGATTTATGCGCGCTCACGGTTTGACTCAAAATCTTATTGATTTGGGTATTCCTATTAGACGATTTAAGACGGGAACTCCGCCTAGAGTTTTGGGTAAAACTATAGATTATTCTAAAACCGAAATAGCGGAGGGAGATACCGATATATATTCTTTTTCCACGATGAGCGATTTGGATTTGAGTGGACAAAGACCGTGTTATTTGACCTACACCAACGAAAAAACGCATAAACTTATCTTGGACAACTTGGATAGAGCACCTCTCTACAACGGAGTTATCGAGGGTACGGGACCTAGATATTGTCCCTCTATCGAGGTTAAGATAATGCGCTTTAAGGACAAAGAGCGTCATCAACTTTTCTTAGAGCCAGAGGGTGCGGACACGGACGAAGTGTACGTTCAAGGTTTATCCACCTCTCTTCCTGCAGATATTCAAGAAGAAATGGTTCACTCAATCAAAGGCTTGGAAAACGCAGAGATTATGCGTTACGCGTACGCTATCGAGTACGACTGTATAGATCCTCTATCCCTCACACCCGCTTTAGCGATAAAAGGTTACGAGGGCTTGTTCTCGGCAGGACAAATTAACGGCAGTAGCGGTTACGAAGAGGCTGGCGCGCAAGGCTTAATAGCAGGTATAAACGCCGCAAGATATATAAAAGGCGAGAGCGAATTTGTTTTACAAAGAGAGGAGAGTTACATAGGCGTTTTGATAGACGATTTAGTAACTAAGGGCACGCTAGAGCCATATAGAATGATGACTTCTCGTGCCGAATACAGACTATCTTTGCGCCAAGATAACGCCGATATAAGATTGACCGATAAAGGCATTGAGCTAGGACTTGTAAAAGAGGATAGAAAACAAAGATTTTTGGAGAGAAAGAGAGAGATCGAAGAACTCTTTGCTTTGACCAAAAAGAGCGTAAAATTGGACGACACGCTAAGAGCGTTGTGCGATAAGTGTAATTCCACCTATCCTAAGACCGCAATACCTTTAATTGAACTTTTGAAAAGACCGGAGATTACGAGAGAAGCGTTTTGCGAGTTTTACGACAACTTCTCAAGTTTCAAAAAGGAGAACGTGGAGTATCTCTTTACCGAACTCAAGTACGAGGGATATATTGCAAAGGAAAAGTCCGAGATAGAAAAGAAAAAGAAGTTAGAAAAGACCGTTTTACCTAGTGATATAGATTATAACGAGATAAAAGGTTTGCGAGTTGAGGCAGCGGAAAAACTGAACTTAATAAAGCCTAGAAACCTCGGTCAAGCATCAAGAATTTCCGGCGTATCTCCTGCGGATATCACCGTATTATTACTTAAAATCAAGTCGGAGAAAAATGGGTGAAACATTTATTTTTTGACATAGAATGTGCAAATTGCGACGAAGGGAGAGGCAAGATTTGTTCCTTTGGTTACGTTTTGTGCGACGAAGAATTTAATATATTGGATAGTCGAGATATTATTATAAATCCCGATGCGCCTTTCCATTTAACCAATAGACGGGACAAGAGGGATATAGTGTTGAGCTATAGCGAGGAAACCTTTCTAAATGCGCCTAAATTTCCGCATTACGCTAAGGAAATATACGAACTATTATCCGATAAAGATAGTTGCGTTTGGGGATACGCAGTTGTAAACGACGTCAACTTTTTGATATCGGAGAGTCAACGGTATAATTTATATTTACCTGATTTTTGCTATTTTGACGCGCAGTTATTATTGTCGGATTATAAGAGTGTCAAAGATGTAATGAGTTTGGAACGTGCAGTTTTAGAGTTAGGTATATCGGTTCAAGAAGAGCACAACAGTTTAGAAGACGCGATGAATACGATGTACGTCGTAAAAAATATTTGTAAAAATTTAGGACTTAGTCTAAAAAACGTCGTCAGACTTTCTCCTCGTGTCAAGGGCGCGGTAGTAGGTGGCGCGCGAGTACAGACGGATGGAACGCCCAAGAAAAAGGTCTATCTTGATATAAAAGAGGAGATATATAATCTTCCTATAGAGTATGGAGAGGAGAGTGAAGCGGTCGTACGAGAGAATAGACAAAAGGCGTTTAACGTGTATAACGCCAAGAAAAGACTGCTCCACAACTACGATTCGGGCGTTAAGGCATCTGCAACTATAGGAGAATTACTCGGCGATATCTTCAAAGAGGAGGAATAGTTATGAGATTAGACAAATACCTTAAAGTATCAAGACTCATAAAAAGAAGAACGGTAGCCCAAGAAGCGGCGTCCGCGTCCCGTGTGTCCGTAAACGGCAAGGTGGTAAAACCTGCCTATAACGTGAAGGTTGGTGACGAGATAAGCATACGTTTTGGTAATAGCGAATTGACGGTTAGGGTATTGAATATAAACGAAAAAGCAAGACGCGACGAGGCGGGAGAAATGTACGAAGTCGTGTCCGAGAAAAGAGATTAGGGGGTAGTTATGACTTTTGAAGAATGGATAATGAGTTTGCCGTGGAATTATTTGTTGGCAATCTTTATAGCAACCGTATTAGGTTTTGCTATAGGTTTTGAAAGAAAGATAAGATTTAAAGAAGCAGGCGTTAGAACGCACGCTATAGTTTCTGCAGGTGCGTGCTTGATGATGCTCGTATCAAAATACGGTTTCGAGGGCGCGGATAGCGCAAGAGTAGCGGCGCAGATCGTATCAGGTATAGGTTTTATTGGCGCAGGCATGATATTGTACAAAAAGCAAGCTTTACAAGGCTTGACTACGGCAGCAGGTATATGGACCACGGCGGGCGTAGGTATGGCGGTTGGCGCAAATATGTATTTCTTGGCAGTTGGCGCAACGGTTATCATTATAGTCGTTCAGTGCATAATGCACTTACCGTACAAAATTTTCCGTACCAAGCACTTCTTCCAAATGAAGATAGTATTTTTGTACGAAACGGACGAGAACGAGAAAATAAAAGAAATATTCAACATCAAGAGATTTGAAAAGGTCAATTTGTCGAGAGGGGAGGACGGACGAGTTAAGTTCTCCGCATATATTACGACTGATAAGGTGTTCTTGGATAACGATATTGCTAAAGTTATGAGAGAAAACCCCTACGTTTTGTCGGTTGAGAGAATCGACGAAACGGTTGGACAAGACAAATAGTAAAACACCCTTTATCCCAAGGATAAAGGGTGTTTTTAATTATACTCGTCCGAGTTTTACGTTGTCGCGAGTTCTATCCCTTAGTTCGGGTACGGGATTTTGGCTTACCTCAAAACGGTAATCTTCGCCGTGTTCTTTGATATAATCTCGAATTACGCAGTGGCTAGCAACGCATTTTTCGTCACCATCGCAGTTGACTCTATCGTTATACCACTTAAATCTAGAATCTTTATCCAAGTCAGATACGTTACAATACCCCTCCATGCACGAGGTTTCGTGTACGGTGTTTCGCAAAACCTCTTGAACGTAGTCGATATTAGATCCCAAGAGAAGGGGTTCGGGAAATTCTGCGCCAAAGGGGAATACGCTTTGCCAAGGCTTGCCCTCGTATTTTTGCAACAATCCTGCAACGTGTTGGAGATGACCACACTCTTCCAAGTAAAACTTTTCCCAAAGTTTTTTGATTCTCTCGTCCACTTCGGTTTGCGCGCACGACCAGTAGAGATAACACTCACAATACTCGTGCATAAGCCAACTCTCAAGCCAACTGCAGTTTACGTCCACGAGAGAACCGTAGTGAGAAACGTGTTGTTCCTCGATCATCGCAATTTCGGTATATAGTTTTCGTCCGGCTTCGGTGGGGTAGAGGTTTGCGATATTCATATAATAGTTCATGGTCTGTTGTTCGGCAGCAGTTATGACGTTGACCGTGAGTCTAGTGAATAAATCGGCAGTGTTGGAGCATATCCAACAACGAATATCGTCTGCGGGATATCTATGCTCTGATATCGTAGGTCTACCGGGAGTAATTTCGGTGAGTTTACCGACCAAGGTCGCACCGTCTATACCGTGCTCTTGCATCAAAAGATTGGAATAGCGATACAAGTGGTCGAAGTCCTCAAGGAGAGCGAAGTCCAAAGCCTTTTTAACGCAAGGATCTTTGACGTGTTTAGCAAGTGCGGCGGTCAAATCCACTGCAAGTTGCTCGTAGGATATGGTGGTCTCAAGCATATTCTCGTCCAAAGGCTTGAGGGCAGCGATAGTTTTTTGCTGTTGTTGTTCACGACGACGTACGCGCGCAAGTTCACGGCGCAAATCGTTGGACTTGCAGTGACGTGAGAACTGATGCATAAACCAATTTGCTTCAAATTCCGTGCCGTTCATCAAAATGATTCTGGTTTTTGTGTAGGGATCGACCGACTTTTTGTCGTAGGGGGTAGAAGCCAATTCGCACCAACTAGCGTAGCTTTCGTCAATGCTCGTGGCTTTCTCCAAAAATGGATTTTTTTTCATATACGAAACTCCTTATTTTTTTCTTGAATTATGACGGTTTTCTCTCCATTTTATACATAAGATAGGAAAAAACTAAAATTCAAAAAACATAAAACAAGGTGTTGATAAGTGGCGAGTTATCCACAAAATATGGAAAGTTATTCACAAAATGTGGATTTGTGGGTGTAATTCGCGGTTTTTCGTCAAAAAGTTGATGCAAATTTCAAGAGAAAAATCATAGGCATAAAAAGACTTTCTCGTCAAGGGTTTTTTGCAAAATTTTTTAAGAAATTTTTTTGGGGGAAAGAATAAAAAAATTTCCCGATTTTTCAATCGGGAAATTGACTATTTTGATTTAATTCTAACGAATATTGCGTCCGTATTAGGTCCTTTGGTTGCTCTAGCTTCGGTTTCAAATTCGGTTAGGGAACGAATGAAGGTGGAAGGCTTTTTGAATCCGTACAATCTTGAGTCAAAGTCGGGGAAACGCTTGGATAAAAGATTGAACACGTCGCCCAAATACGCCCAACCGTCGTCCGCGGATACGTCGTTTATAATGTCGGTGAGGGCTTTTACGATCTCACGCTTGCTCGTTACTTCCTTTTTGTCGCTTTTCTCATCTACGTTTTCTTTGTCTGATTTCACCGTCTTTTTAGTTTTAGTAGTTTTCTTGGGCTTTTCAGGTAAGAGCATTTCAAGGTAGATAAATTTTTCACACGCCGTTATGAAAGGAGAAGGGGTTTTCTTCTCGCCCATACCGATAACTAGTTTACCTGCCTCTCTTAACCTGACTGCAAGACGAGTAAAGTCACTGTCCGAGGAAACCAAACAAAAACCGTCCACGTTGTTTGAGTAGAGAATGTCCATAGCGTCTATTATCATAGCCGAGTCCGTGGAGTTTTTGCCCGTGGTGTAACTATATTGTTGAATAGGGGTAATGGCGTACTCAAGCAAGACCTTTTTCCAAGAGTCTGCGTGAGAATCGGTCCAGTTACCGTATATTCTTTTATAAGTTGCCGTTCCGTATTTAGCGAGTTCGTCCAAAATGTGTTTAATGTACTTACTTGCTATGTTGTCGGAGTCTATTAAAATGGCTATCTTTATATCTTGCATATTATACCTTTTCGTTTTTTATTTGAGAATACACGAAAAATACACTTTTGTCAATCAAAAAGCATAAAGGATAGACCTTCCTACATATAATTAAAACGTGTTAAAGAAAATTTTGTCTATATTTGTAATATTATCAATATCGTCAAGCGCATTAATTTTTTCCGCCTGCAAAGAAAACGTGGTGGAGGACTCGTCACGCGCCTATTCTATATCGGCGACTTTGGCGGAGGACGTGGGGGTATTGAGTTGTGAGATGAACCTCGTGTACGATTATTTTGGGGAAAACTCGGTATCGGGGCTTCTCTTTTATAACTATGCGAATAATTTTCGTGACGACAATAAAGGGGTTGAGATAAAGAGCGTGTATTGTGACGGAAAACAAGTCGGTTTTTCCGAAAAAGGGGAAAAGGGTACGCTATTAGAAATTCCTCTCGTGCACGAACTATTCTTTGGAGATCGAGTGGACGTCACGATAAATTATGAACTGAAACTCCCCGTGGGCATGGATATTTTGGGTATGACGGATAAAGAAATTCGTTTATCAGGTTGGTATCCTACCCTTTGTCCTAGATATATGGATCAGTGGGTGGAGATAGAGAGTGCGCCGTGGGGGGATAGTTTGTTTAGCGACGTGTCAGATTACGAGGTTAGATTGAGCGTTCCTAAATATATGGTGGTTGCAAGTAGCGGAAAGAGAGTTAGTACGGTTGAGTCGGGAGAGAGAATAACTTATGCGTACGAGATAGATAATGCAAGAGATTTTGCATTATCCATATCTAAAGACTATAAGACGTTGTCGGGGACTGTGGACGGCGTACTAATATCTGCGTACGGATACGAAGAGGAATGGGCGGAGCAAGCGCTAAATTACGCAAAGCGCGCGTTGAGTTTCTTTAGTGATAGATATTGTAGCTATCCTCATTCCACCTATTCGGTTGCTCAAACGGAGTTGAATGCGGGAGGCATGGAGTTTTCGGGATTGGTGTACGTTAGCGCGAAAGGCGAGGAACTAGAGGAGGTCGTAGCCCACGAAACGGCGCACCAGTGGTGGTACGGCGTGGTTGGATCTAACCCCACGGAGTACGCATGGTTAGACGAGGGCTTGGCGGAGTACTCGACCTTAGAATATATCGGAGAGAGTAGGGGAATAGTTGTGCGAGAAAAAATAGTGGACGACACCTACCGAGCCTATATATCGGTTTGTCAGGTAGAGCACTCTTTGTCGGGGCGCGGTGATATTCCTATGACACAAAAGTCCAAAGACTTTCGCTCCCAATACGAATACGTAACCGTAACCTATCTAAAAGGCAAACTTTTTTATGAAAACCTAAAAGAAATATCGGGTAAAAGCCTTTTTGATAAAGCGTTGAAGAGGTATTGTACGACCTTTTATATGAAAACTGCAACGCCACAAGACTTGAAAGAATGTTTTTCTGAATACTGTAATATAAATTATTCCGCAGTATTTACCGCGTGGGAAGAAGGAAGGGTAGTGTTTTGTGAGCAATAAGTGGTTGACAAGAAATTTGTCGATTTTGCTTGATATAGGCTAATTAAAAAACGATTTAAAAAAAGCATACGCAATGGGTGATGTTCTTAGCGGAGAATTTGAAAAACACTGCTAAGTGCGAGCAAGTATTTGACTGGTCAAACACAAACGGGCTAAGCCCAAACCCATATACAAGCAGAAAGAGCAAACACACAAGACCGATAAAATCTTGTATG
>JAFQWW010000071.1 GCA_017407285.1 Clostridia bacterium | reverse complement strand
CTTGTGACATCACAATCTCGTCTATCCAGTCTATTGGAAGGTAGGACAAGATTTTTTGTTGCGCTACCTCTCGTTGGACTTCGTAAGTGACCGATACCACCCAACCTGCTACGCTCTCACGATTTTTAAGGTAAGGATGAATACCTCTCGCTCTCCATACGCACTC
Organism: Clostridia bacterium; assembly: GCA_017407285.1. GTDB lineage: Bacteria > Bacillota > Clostridia > Christensenellales > RUG350 > RGIG2224. Next base: position 3,025 of record JAFQWW010000071.1, on the reverse strand, counting down.
CACAGCGCCACACTCCGTTTTTCCACTACGGTTGCCACCAAAGACGAAACGAACCTTTTTATCGCATTTGTGAAAGGCTATTTGCTTGTGATGAACCTTGTCACGGTTATACTGAGAAAGCCTAACTTCACCCTTTCTGCGTTCAAGCTCTTTGTCTATCTTTTTAATTCGACTGATTATTTCATTTATCTTCATACTTTGTCTCCTAAATTAAAGGTTTTACTTTACAATCTCGATAAAATCGTTTATAATAATTTCGAGGTGGCAAAATGAAAAAATTTTCCTTGATGATATTAGTAGTTATACTTACCCTTTCTGCCTTCGTGGTAGGAGCGTCGGCTGATACGACGAACACGGATAAGTATCTTAAAATCACCAATCAAAACACCGTTTTGATGCATAGCGAAATACCTAACGCGGAAGGTTCGCTCTTCACTATCCCCCAAAACTGTTACGTAAAGCTTTTGAGTTTTGCTCCTGACGCTAACGATAACTATTGGGTTGAGTATAACGGCGTTAAAGGTTACGTTTCCGCATCTTCTTTGTCTACCCCTATAGAAACGGTAACGGGTGTAGTTGATCCCTATCACCAATCCGTTTTGATACACTCGAAAATCAACGGCAACTTGAAGACCTATCCCACGGTTACTAGTGGTAACGGCAGAGCAATTAGTGTAAACGACACCCTCTCTCTTATCGGCACGTTCACGGACTCATCCAATAGACTTTGGCTTTACGTGTGCCGTGATGCAGGTGGATCAACGACTGCGGATACCCAAGATTTTGGTTGTATACTCTCAACCGACACGACGTATGACGCGAGCGTTCATCAGTTACTCCCCCCCGTTTATCCCTTCGGAGAACCCGTTGAACCGGAAAAACCCTTACAGCCGGGAGTTCAAGATAACGAAAACCAAAACACGACGAGCGAACCTACTAACAACTTGGTACGCGTTCTACTCATCATCGGTATATGTATCCCTGCAATTATTATCGTAGCCTTGATATTCAAACCCGTTAGACCGGAATCGGCTAGATACGCAACGGAGAACCCGAAACGTAGAACTCAAGATTTTGATGATTTTGACGATTGATTATTCTTATTATTAAGCCTCTTCTTGACTAGTTCGAGAAGAGGCTCTTCTTTATACTCCATCTCAAATTTTTCGGGAGTATATCCCATATTGCACAATTCCGCACAAAACAATCTAAATCCCCTTTTCAAATAATTGTACACCGTTCTCTTCGTGATAAAGTGTCTACTCGCGTAATCTGCAATACTCACCTTTGACAAATGAATTTCACTCATAACGGAGCGGTAAGGTTCAGCAAGCCTGTCAATTGCAAGTTCGGTCAAAACCTTAAGATTGACTATTCCCTGCATGCGGTAATTCAATAAAATGAGTTTGTCGTATAACTCCTCGTTCGTCATGCCACGAAAATAATTAAATCTTCCTACCCCACTCATCACGAGCGTTGCCCGAGCAGATTTCATGCAGGAAATCCAATCGGGAATCAATTTGTAACTTTTTAGAGCAATCTTGCCCCAAATCAATCTCTTATCCTCTAACAATTTTACCTCCATTTCCGAATCGCAACGCCATTATAACCCCAAAATATGGAATTGTATCCCCGAAGGTGAAACCAAAACCGAACAAATGTTCGGCAAAATACGCGCTCACGCCCCAATCGGGTAATTGGCTGGACATTAATGTCATTCGGGTAATAAAAGGGTTGACAATGGTGGAAATTCTTGGTATTTACGCGCATATAAAAAACAAAAAACCATAGTGTATACTATGGTTAAATACGTTCTCCCTATATTTATAATTTTGGTGTTTATATACGCGTTTGTAAAAAAAGTTAAGGTCTACGACGTCTTTTGCACGGGCGCAAAATCGGGTGCGAAAACTATTTTCGACATTTTTCCCAATTTAGTTGCAATATGCTTACTTTTAGAACTTTTCGACAAATCTGGACTCCAATCTGCATTTTGCACCGCACTTTCCCCAATTTTCACCCTTTTGGGAATACCAAACGAGCTTTTAGAATTAGTTTTGCTTCGACCTTTTTCTGGAAGCGCTACGACCGCCATTTTTCAAGATATCGTCGCAACCTACGGCGCAGACTCCTATCTTTCCCGTTGCGCCGCGACTATAATGGGGAGTTCGGAGACGATATTTTACGTAACCGCCGTTTATTTTTCTAAAATGAATCTCAAAAACCTAGGTTACGCCATTCCAATTAGCCTTCTTTGCGCCACCCTTGGTGCTATCCTCTCCTGCGTACTCTGTCGCATTATGTGAGTTAGTTACAATAGTTCAAACTAAAAAACGCACCCTAAAACCTTTTTTTGGGTGCGTTTTTTATATTAAGTTTACGGACTTATACTAGTAAATATTAATCTACGAACTTAATCTTTTTCAAGGCGTAGCTTCGTCTTTTTCTGTCATACACGACGTTGTAAAATCTTCTTTGCTTGACATACTTACTTAGAACTTTTAGGTATCTATAAAAGGTTGAAAGGGATATATTGTATTTTTCAACACATTCTTTAACCGTTATCTCACCGTATTCAAAAATATCGTCGTACATGCAAAGTACTATCAAACTTTTTTCCATTGGTATTACTATATTAGTCTAATTGAATTCTCAACGCGGGAACTACACCACCGTCTTCACGGCTAACGTGACAGTTATAATTAGAAGCCCCACCTGCCGTAAATATGCAATCTGCAAGTTCGCCGTTTTCATCATGTGACGAACTCAACCACCACCAACCGTTTCCATAAGTTGAATTGAAAGTCGACATCAAGCAACCGTTAGCTCTTGCGTAATCCGTGGTCAGTTTAACTCTCTTTTCGTCTGCATCCGCGTTGTCACTGAATCCATACTCGGAATTTAATACGTCATCGTGACTCAAAAGGAACAATTCATCATAAATTTCCGTTCCAGTCTCACAAAAAGTGGGGATTATTACGCTCGACTGCAACGCATTAAACGCTATCGATTTAAATTCTACGTT
>JAFQWW010000005.1 GCA_017407285.1 Clostridia bacterium | reverse complement strand
TTACCGTTATTGCAACTGGTTTCCCTGCGCCCGGATCACAGAAAAATAACGACGACGCACCCGTTGCGCCCGTTGCAAAACCCGTAGTTAACGTTGCTCCTGCCGTAGCTCCCGTAGCTCGTCCTGCAGCGCCTGTTTCTGCTCCTGCGCCCGCTACGATAGTACGTGAAGAGAAACGTGACGTTAAAACGGTAATTGACGACACTGACGTAGATGACGATGATGATATTGCATCTCCCGTAATGTCCGTTAATAATGATATTCCTAGCTTTTTGCAGAGAATTAAAATGAAAAGGAAATAATTAGATGATACTTTCGTCCAAACAATACAAACTCCTGATTGTTGAAAGGAATAATGAATTTCACGGTGTAAACCTTTCCGAAATGGATATAATGGGACGCACCTCTATCGAGTGGGTAAAGAAAATTGATCCTGATTGTGAAGTAGTAGAAAATGTGAACGTAAATGAACTTTGCAATACGGTAGTTCTCTATTCCGATATGCCCCTCGTTAATTTAGAAATTCTGGAACAAATATCAATAAACATGGAAGAACTCGGCATTAACAATGCCGAGTTGCCATGTGGATGGATAATTGGTAAAAAAGGTGAAAATTTCTCTAAAATCGACGGTTTTAATGACGTGTGTTGTAGGGTTAAAGATTCTAAAACCTACGCATACGTCAATCGCATTATTAGAGAGAGAATAAACGACAGACTTATGTCTGAAGGCGTGTTTATGACTGCTCCTGAAACGGTATACGTAGACGATACCGTTATCGTAAAAGAGGGAACGATAATTAATAACAACAACGTATTAAAGGGAGCAACCGTTATTGGATCCAAGGTGGTTTTAGGCATAAACAACGAACTTACGGATACGGAGATTGGAGATAATACAAAGTTAGTCGGTGTAGTTGCTAATCAAGCAAAAGTTGGTGCAAACACGACTGTTGGTCCTTATGCTTATCTTCGTCCCGGCGCAGTCGTTGGTGATAACTGTAAGGTTGGTGACTTCGTTGAGATTAAGAACTCTAACGTTTTGAGTGGAGCGAAAGTTCCTCATCTTGCATACGTTGGAGATGCAGACGTTGGACACAAAGTTAACGTTGGTTGTGGCGTAATTTTTGCTAACTACGATGGAAAGAAAAAACATCGCACGAAAGTAGGCGACAACACCTTCCTTGGAAGTAACACGACGCTTATCGCGCCTGTTGAGGTTGGCAATAACGTATTTATTGCAGCTGGATCTACTATTGCTCATTCCATACAAGACGGGGCACTCGTTATCGCGCGTGCTCGTGAAACGGTAAAAGAAGGAAGAGCAGAAACGTATTTGAAAAAAGAATAAAATTTAGGGAGAGAATAAAGATGAGAAGATATTTCGGTACTGACGGTATCCGCGGTGTTGCAAATCAGGATTTGACCGCAGATATTGCGTATAAATGTGGAAACGCGTTAACCGTTTTGAAAAAATATCCTACCGTTGTTATCGGTAGAGATACGAGATTGTCGGGCGATATGCTCGCGTTATCCGTTGCATCTGGTGTAACTGCAGGTGGTGGTAACGTATTAGACGTAGGTATTTTGCCTACCGCGGCTATTGCTTATCTTACCAAATATTTTGGAGCAAGTTACGGTGTGGTTATTAGTGCATCGCACAATCCTCCCGAATATAACGGAATTAAAGTTTTTGGCTCGGACGGTTATAAGCTTTTGGAAGACGATGAATCTGCTATAGAGGAATGTTTTACTAAAGGAAATTATATTGCCCATCCTTATCTTGGTAAATATAAGAAGATTGAGTACGGTTCGGATATATACGTTGACTATTTGAGAAAAACTTGTCCCGAAGGTTTGAACGGACTTAAAGTTGTATTAGATTGTTGTAACGGTGCAGCGTACGAGGTTGCTCCTCAGGTATTCAAAGAACTTGGCGCGGACGTTAGAGTTTATAACTCGGAAAGCACTGGTCTTAGAATAAACGTTGGTTGCGGATCTCTTCATCCTGAGGGATTGGCTAAGAAAGTCGTAGAAAAAGAATGTGATATAGGCTTTGCGTTTGACGGAGATTCCGATAGACTTTTGACTATCGACGAGAACGGAAACCAAATAAACGGTGACCAGATCATATATCTCGTTGCAACGGATTTAATGAACAAAGGTAAATTGAAAGAAAACCTTGCCGTTGGTACGCATCACACCAATATGGGTATTCAAAAAGCCTTAGAAGAAAAAGGTGTAAAATTACTTCGTGCCGATATCGGCGATAAGTACGTTATGGAACTTATGTTGAAAAAAGGTGCGGTTATCGGTGGTGAGCAGTCCGGTCATATTATTATGACGGAGTACGCTACGACGGGTGACGGTATACTTGCCGCTATTCAAGTTGCAAGATTGCTTATGAATGGTAAAAAGTTGTCCGAGTGTTTGGACGTAAAACTTTTCCCGCAGGTAAATATAAACGTTGCAGTTAAAGATAAAATTCGTGTTATGAACAACGAAGAGTTGGCAGAATTTATCGATTACTGCCGTGACGAACTTAAAAACAAAGGTAGAGTACTCGTTAGAGCTTCCGGTACCGAGCCTAGAATAAGAGTAATGGTAGAGTGTGAAGATATAACGCTTGCTGAAACTCTTGCAAATCAAATTGTAGAAAAAGTAAATAAAATAGGATAAAAAATAATTATACTATTCGGAGATTATTATGGAAAAACTTCAAAATGATATTATTAAGGTATTAAGTGACGATTGTAGATTGACGGCCTCTGAAGTGGCGATTCTTGTAAATAGCACGAAAGAAGCGGTAGAAGAGGCGATTAATGGACTAGAGCGTGATGGTATTATTTTAAAATATGCCGCCGTCGTTAATACTAACAAAATTGAAAGTGGCGTTCAGTCTTTGATTGAAGTAAAAGTTACCCCTCAAAGAGTTAAAGGCTTTGATTCAATCGCCGCCGAGATTTATCATTTTGATGAGGTAAAAAGTGTTTATTTAATGAGCGGTGCATACGATTTAGCCGTTTTCGTTGAAGCGCCTTCTTTGAAAGACGTAGCGCTTTTCGTAACGGAAAAATTATCTTGCGTTGGTGCTGTAACTTCTACGGCAACGCATTTCATTCTTAAAAAGTATAAAAACGAAGGAGTAATTTTCGAGACTGAAGACGAAAATAGACTAAAGGTGCATCCATGAATTATGACAAATATATAAGTAAACAAGCAGCAAAAATCCCTCCTTCAGGCATCAGAAAGTTTTTTGATCTTGTATCGGAGATGAAAGATGCAATTTCGCTTGGTGTAGGTGAGCCGGATTTCGTTACGCCTTGGCATATCCGTGAATCCGCAATAAAATCTATACAAAAAGGATATACGCAATACACGTCTAACACGGGTTTGTTAGAGTTGCGTGAGGAAATTGCAGAATACGTTAAAACGCGATATGAAATAGAATACGATCCCAAGAGTGAGATTATCGTAACGATTGGCGCGAGTGAAGGTATAGACTTAGCGCTTCGAGCAATACTTAATCCCGGTGACGAGGTGTTGATTCCTGATCCTAGTTACGTATCTTACGCGCCGTGCGTTAGTTTGTGTGGTGGTGAACCTGTAGCCGTTGAAACTTGCGTAGAGGACGAATTTAAGTTAATGCCAGACAAGTTAGAGAAGGCTATCACGGAAAAATCTAAGGCGATTATATTACCGTATCCGAACAATCCTACGGGTGCGATAATGGAGAGAGAAAAACTAGAAGCAATATGTGAAATTATCAAAAAACACGATCTTATAGTTTTATCTGATGAGATATATTCGGAATTGACTTATGATACGGAGCACGTATCTATCGTGTCTTTACCTGGAATGAGGGAGAGAACGGTATATCTTAACGGTTTTTCTAAAGCTTTTGCAATGACGGGTTGGCGTATTGGATATGCGTGTGCTCCTCGTGAGTTGATAAAACCGATGCTTAAGATTCATCAGTATGCAATCATGTGTGCGCCTACTGCGGGTCAATACGCAGCGCTTACCGCTCTTAAAGTCGGTCGTGAAAATGATTATGAAGCGGTTCGAGAGATGAGAGACGATTATAATGCAAGACGAAAATTTCTCGTTGAGGCGTTAAGAAAGGCAGGCCTTTCTTGTTTTGAACCTAAAGGTGCTTTTTACGTTTTTCCGTCCGTTAAAGAGCTTGGTATAACTGGTGAAGAGTTTGCGGAAGGATTATTAAAAGCTAAAAAAGTAGCAGTAGTTCCGGGAAGTGCTTTTGGAGAGTCAGGTAAGTATCACGTGAGATGTTGTTACGCATCTAGCTTGAAAAATCTAAAGATTGCTACGGAAAGAATCGCAGAGTATATAAAAGAATTAAAAAAATAAATATTTTTTATTATTGACATTATTGGCATTTTGTTGTAAAATGCCAAACTGTATATAAAGGGGAAGGCGCGTGTCGTGCGCCGAGGAGGATCAAAATGGCAAAAGAATACATTATGACGGCAGAAATGTTCGGCAAAATGAAAGAGAGATTGCAATATCTTAAAACGGTTGCAAGAAAAGAGGTCTCGCAAAAGATAAGCGTGGCACGTGATTTTGGCGATTTGTCGGAAAATGCAGAGTATAATGCCGCTCGTGAAGAACAGTCTCAAATTGAAGGCGAAATTCTTGAACTTGAAACTAAAATTAATAACGCAAAAATACTTGAAGCAGATAGCGTAAGCAAAAACACCGTTGGCGTTGGTTGCAAGGTTAAGTTGCGTGATATTGATATGGAAGAAGACTTGGAGTATACCATAGTCGGTACCGTTGAGGTAGATATCAACGAAAACAAGATCAGTAACGAATCTCCTATAGGAAAAGCTTTAATGGGCAAAAAGAAAGGGGATATCGTAACCGTTCAGACTGCGCGCGCAGAAATTAAATTTGAAATATTGAGTATAGCATAAATCGGAGGCATACAATGCAAGAAGAAACGAAGGTTGTTAACCAAGCAGTAGAACAACAGGAAGAAGACATAAACGAAGTTATCAGAATTCGCAGAGAGAAATTGCAGAAACTTTGTGAGGATGGCGAAAATCCTTATGAGGTTGTAAAATACGATAAAACTCATAATTCCGGTGAGATTTTTGCAAATCACGAAAAACTTGCAGAGTCTGGCGAGGTTGTTAGAATTGCAGGTAGAATGATTTCTAGAAGAATTATGGGTAAAGCATCTTTTGCTCATATCTTGGACATTGATGGAACTATTCAGTCCTATTTGAGAATAGATGAACTTGGAGAAATGTATGAGAGTTTCAAAAAGTTCGATATCGGTGACATTATTGGTATTGAAGGTACTGTTTTCGTAACGCATAAAGGAGAGGTATCCGTACGTGCGTCATCTGTAAAACTTTTGTCGAAGTCATTACTTCCTTTGCCTGAAAAATTCCATGGACTCAAAGATCCTGATTTGAGATACCGTCAACGTTACGTTGATCTTATTGCAAATCCTGAAGTTAAGAAAACTTTTATATTGCGTAGTCGTATCATATCTGCTATTCGCGAGTTTTTGGATAACCGTGGATTTATTGAGGTGGAAACTCCTATTCTTAACACCATAGCAGGTGGCGCGGCAGCAAGACCTTTTATTACGCATCACAATACGTTGGATATTGATATGTACATGCGTGTTGCACCTGAATTGTATTTAAAACGTTTGATAGTAGGTGGATTTGAAAGAGTTTACGAACTTGGTAGACAGTTTAGAAACGAGGGTATGAGCGTTAAGCATAATCCTGAATTTACCTTGCTTGAGTTATATCAAGCATATACCGATTTCGAGGGTATGATTGAGATCACGGAAGAGTTGTATCAGTATATCATTGAAAAGGTTCTTGGTGGAAACACGGAGATTTCTTATCAAGGTACTGAAGTTTTTTTGAAGAGACCTTGGGCAAAACTCACTATGGCTGACGCTGTGAAGCAATACGTTGGTATTGATTTCAATAATTCGACTATTGAAGAGGTTTATAAATTAGCTAAAGAAAAAGGCTTGGAGTTGGAAGAGGGATTAACTTGGGGCAGAGCGTTGTACAATCTTTTTGATATGTACGTTGAAGAAAAGCTTATCAATCCTACCTTTATTATTGATTATCCCGTTGAGGTGTCTCCTTTGGCTAAACGTAAACCTACGGACAAGCGTTTGACTGAGAGATTTGAGTTCTTTATTACGGGACGCGAAATGGGAAATGCTTTCTCTGAGTTGAACGATCCTATTGATCAAAAATCAAGATTTGAAGAACAAGCTAAGAAACGTTCTCAAGGTGACGAAGAGGCTCAAATGGCAGACTCAGATTACGTTACTGCACTTGAGTACGGTATGCCTCCTACTGGTGGACTTGGTATAGGTATTGATAGATTAGTAATGCTTTTGACGGATAGTTTCTCAATACGTGACGTAATTTTGTTCCCCACGATGAAGCCGAAAGGAAAATAATTTTAATGGATTTAAAGATAAGTAAAAAGAGAATAAGCGAGCATTTATCATACGATTGGACGAAGTATTTAATTATCATAATCGTATGTTCGCTCGTGATGTCTCTTTTTTATATGGTAACGGCAAGACGTCTAACCGATCTTGAGGAATTGAAGATCGTGGTGTACGGTCAATACGTTGGTAAATTTGAGTCAACCTATAAAGATTATCTTGATGACGCTACGAGTGAGTTTGATAGTAGTTATATTGATACTGTTGTGGAGTATTACGCAACTAAAGATGATCTTTACTCTCAACAAGCGGCATCAATCAAAACAGATGCATCTTTTACGATGGGTGTTGACGTGTTTGTCTTGCCGACATTGAAAGGTTTGATTGACGATAACGGTAAAAAACTTAAATCTGGAAGCTTTTTCGTTTGTGACGAACAGGGGAAAGCGTCGTATATGAAAGAAGACGCGGCTTTAACTTTTAATTATAGAATTGGTAGAAATTATTTCATTTCTATAGAAGAGTTATTGTTGGAGAACAAAGAGAATCCCGAAGTCGTTAAGCTTAAAGGATTTTTTGAAAATTATCCCGAATATTTTTATAAATCTGAACGTGTGGTTGCGTGGGATGAAGATCCTAACAATTTGTACGATTACGTACATATAGATGACGGAATTAAGTCGTACGGCATAAATCTCGGTAAACTCAATTTATCCAAAACGACCGAACTTGTAAACGATGAATTAAACGTGAAAGAATGTAATTACGTTTTGGGCGTCGTTCGAGGTTCAATGAGTCATCTTGAAGCCGTTTGCTTTTTGAATTGGTTTATAGAAACTTACGCAGAATAATCAAAGTCCCGATTTTCGGGACTTAATTTATAGTTATGAGTATTTCGAAATTTGATTTTTCACAAAAATTAAATGCACCACTTTTTAATGCAGTGAACGAATACGTGGGTAAAAAACCTGCGCGCTTTCATATGCCGTCGCATAAAGGTGTTTCTGGTATACCTCTTTATAGTAGTGCGTGTTACGACGTGACTGAATTGGACTTTTCGGATAATTTGTTGCAAGCTAACGGTGTTATTAAGGAAGCGGAGGAACTTATTGCAAATAAATACGGTGTGGACAAAGCGTTGATGTGCACGGGTGGCGCTACGTCTGGACTGTTTGCAACCCTTTATTGTGTTAGCCAAAAAACGAAGAAAATAATTTTATCGAAAAATTCCCATAAATCTATTTACAACGCCATGAGCGTTATGGGATTAACACCTTGTTTTTGTGACGTTAGCTATGATGATGACGGAATACCAAACGTATTGTCTGCAAATGATATATTGAGATCAAGAGAAAAGAATCCTGATGCAGGCGCAGTGCTAATAACTTCTCCAGATTATTTTGGTCGCATATGTGATTTAGAGAAGATAAGAGAGGCGAGCGAAGGGCTATTACTCGTTGCTGATGCGGCTCACGGAGGACACTTTGCGTACACTAAATTACTTGAGAATAGGGTGGAGCGCATAGCGGACGTTACGGTTGTAAGCGTGCATAAAACCTTAAATTGTTACACTGGATCAGCTATAGTATTATGTAAAAACGAGTTTTATAGAATACTTTGCCGAGGTCGCGAACTTTTCCATAGTACTAGTCCTCAGTATTTGTCTATGATATCTATGGATTACTCAAGGGCGCTATTTGAAAAATTTGGCGAGAAAATGTATTCTGATTTGAAGGCTAAATTAGGCGAACTCAATCTTACGGATTTTGAGAATTACGATTTTTGTAAGATTATGTTGCGCGGAGGAGAAAGTCTATCAGACTTTTTGAAAGATAGAGGTATTTATCCAGAGTGTGTGT
>JAFQWW010000070.1 GCA_017407285.1 Clostridia bacterium | reverse complement strand
GTACACCGCCACCACTTCTAGCCCATTGACCTTTATGACCCTTTCCACTCGTTTTGCCTTTGCCGGAGCCGATACCACGACCTAATCTCTTAGACGTGGTTTTTGCGCCCTCAGCAGGTGATAATTCGTGTAATTTCATGAGCGTATCTCCTAAATCTCTTCCACGGTTACCATGTGGCTAACTACTTTAATCATGCCACGGATAACGGGAGTATCGTTGTGAACCTTGGAACTTCCGATTTTTTTCAAACCGAGCGCTTCAACGTTCTTTTTTTGCTTTTCCAAGCAACCAATAGTACTTCTAACAAGAGTTACTTTAATTTGTTTCATTATGAGTCCCTCCTTAACCGTTGATTTCTTCTACGGTCTTGCCACGGCTTGCAGCAACAGTCTCGATAGTACGGAGTTGTTTCAAGCCTTCGATGGTAGCGCGTACGCAGTTTACGGGGTTAGATGAACCCAAAGATTTGGTACGAATATCCTTAATTCCTGCAACTTCAAGAACGGCACGTACAGGTCCTCCTGCGATAACTCCAGTACCTTCTACAGCGGGCATCAAAAGAACGCTTCCGCGACCGAAGTTACCGGTGGTTTCGTGAGGAATAGTAGTTCCAACGAAAGGAACGGTTATCATGTTACGTTTAGCAGCCTGAGTTGCTTTTTCGATTGCTTCGGGAATTTCAGCAGCCTTACCCATACCTGCGCCAACTCTGCCTTTTTCGTCGCCAAGTACGATAAGCGCGGAGAAACGCATAGTTCTACCACCCTTAACAACCTTGGTAACGCGGTTTACAGCAACGAGTTTTTTAGCAAATTCAGGTGCTTGCTGTTCTCTTCTATTATCTTCACGTTTAGCCATATTTCCCTCCTTAGAACTTCAAGCCAGCGGCTCTTGCGCCATCTGCTACGGCTTGAACACGACCGGTATAGATGTAACCGCCTCTGTCGAATACTACTGCAGTAATACCCTTTTCCAAAGCGCGCTTACCTGCTTCTTCACCAACGATTTTAGCGGCTTCAACTTTGGTCTTGCCTGCTACCATCTCAGCGATTGCCTTTTCTACGGTTGAACATGCAACGAGGGTGTTACCCGTGGTGTCGTCGATGATTTGAACGTAGATGTGAGAAGTGCTTCTATAAACGTCAAAACGGGGAGCGTCAGGCGTACCCGAGATTTTTTTACGCACACGAGCGTGTCTTATAACTCTATCGGCGTTTTTATCAATTTTAGTTATCATATCTCTTTACTCCTTATTTACCCGTCTTACCAACCTTCATAACAACAACTTCGTCCGCATAACGGATTCCGTAGCCGTGATAAGGTTCAGGTTTTCTGATTTCTCTAATATTTGCTGCTACTTGACCAACTTGAGTTTTGTCAATACCTACAACTTTAACTTCGTTGGGATTAACTACTTCAATGGTAATTCCCTTAGGTTCAACGAATTCTACGTTGTGGCTGTAGCCAACGGTGAATATTACTTTGTTACCTTGTTTTACAACCTTGTAACCAACACCCTTTAAGATAAGGCCTTTGGAGAAAGGAGTAACAACACCGGTAACCATATTTTGAACGAGAGCGCGATAAAGTCCGTGTTTTGCCTTAACGGTCTTCTCTTCAGTATCACAAATCAAGCAAATAGCGTTGTCTTTGATTTCTACTTTGATGCAAGCATCAATTTTTTGAGAAAGTTAACCCTTAGGTCCTTTAACGGTAACAACTTGGTCAGCAGAAACCGTTGCAGTTACGCCTGCAGGAAGTTGAACAGGGTGTCTACCAATACGGGACAACTTGATGTGGTCTAATTTTTTAGCCATTGTTCACTCCTCCTTACCAAACGTATGCAAGCACTTCTCCACCAAGGTGGTTTGCTCTTGCCTTCTTGTCGGTCATAACGCCCTTAGACGTGGATACGATAGCGATTCCCAAACCGTTCAATACAACGGGAAGTTTATCTGCTGCTGCGTATACGCGAAGTCCAGGTTTACTAATACGTTTCAAACCGGTCAATACACTCTTTTTACCAGCGTATTTCAAAGTAATTTTAATAGTACCTTGAATTTCGCCGTCAATGTATTCAACCCCGCTGATAAAACCTTCGTCAAGAAGAATATCAGCAATTGCTTTCTTCATATTAGACGTAGGAATTTCTACGGTTTCGTGTTTTGCAATAATGCCGTTTCTAATGCGAGTAAGCATATCGGCAATAGGATCTGTTACTATCATTTTAAGTCCTCCTTTTACCAGCTTGCCTTCTTCACACCGGGAATTTGACCTTTGTAAGCCAAATTACGGAAGCAAATTCTGCAAATACCATATTTTCTCAAAACGGCATGAGGTCTGCCGCAAATTTTACAACGAGTGTACGCTCTTGTGGAAAACTTAGGGGTACGTTGTTGTTTATTAACCATTGATTTCTTTGCCATAAAGCGTTCCTCCTTACTTAGCAAAAGGCATGCCGAGCAACTTTAATAACTCTTTAGCCTCTTCGTC
>JAFQWW010000069.1 GCA_017407285.1 Clostridia bacterium | reverse complement strand
TTATAGGTAGTGGTAGCAAGCACGATTTTTCCGTATCTAAACGCGTCCTCAACGCACTCTGCCATATCCGATCTAGCAAGGTCGTTAACCACGACTTTCACGCCACTTTGCTCCAATACACGTGCAAGCATCTCAACCGCTTTTTTGGTGTTCCCGTATACCGAGGTATACGATATCAATACACCTTCGCTTTCCACACCGTACGTGGACCAAACGTCGTACAAATTCAAATAATACTCAAGATTGCCATCCAACACAGGTCCGTGCAGAGGACAAATAGTTTGAATATCCAACGCGCTCGCCTTTTTCAAAACGCTTTGTACTTGCACACCGTACTTTCCAACTATGCCGAAATAATATCTTCTAGCCTCGCAAGCCCATTCGTCCTCAACGTCTAGCGCGCCGAATTTTCCAAAAGCGTCTGCCGAGAACAAAACTTTATCAACCTCGCTATAGGTCATAACGACTTCGGGCCAATGCACCATAGGCGCCGTGACGAAGGTTAGTTCTCTTTTACCGATATTCAACTTACTACCTTCCCCTACAACGACACGTCTATCTTCATAGTCGGTATGAAAATAGTTTTTCATCATAGTAAACGCACCTTTAGAGGAAACGATAATAGCGTTCGGGAACTCTTTCATAAACTCGGCAATCGAACTAGAGTGATCGGGTTCCATGTGTTGAACGACTAAATAATCGGGGGTTTTGTTCTTCTTTATATTTTCTAACCACTCGTCCTTAAAGCGAATATCGACGGAGTCCATAACCACCGTTTTTTCGTCCAAAATCATATAAGAATTATACGCCATGCCGTTAGGAACAACGTATTGACCTTCAAATAGATCAATCTCGTGATCGTTGACGCCTACGTATAAAATATCCTGAGATAAATTCATTTCCGTCTCCTTAAATCCACTATTAAATAATTATAATAAAAAGCCAGTTAAAAGTCAATATTAAAAATAAAAACTTTAGGGTTAAAACCAAAAAAAATTCAAAAAAATAAATGCGCGTTCTCCAAAAGAGAACACGCAATATTAAGTACGTTTTTTGTTGTCTATTAGATATTGAATAGGCGTTTTGAATCCGTTCTCTTTCAAGAATAAATTTGCGCCCATCACACGATTTATATCGTAATCGTATCGTCGGTGTCCGTCAAAGCCCACGGACACCATAAGTCCTGCGCGCTTCACCAAATCTTGTTGTTTTGCGTTTTCAAAAAACTCTTTGACGTAAGCGTGTTCACGATATCCGTGAATTTTATCAAAACTAACGTTTAATTCCCAAAAAACGTTGTTTTCGCTAAGGTTTTTTAGGTATTCGTACTCGTCCAAACCTTGACTTTTCATAAAGGAAAACAAATCGGTATGCGCAATACCTGCATTACAATCCAATTTTTTGACGTAACTCAACAAATCGCCTCGCATATGGCTAGTTGGATCAAAAAGATTTTCGATAAGACAATAATCGTAATTTGACAGTTTCTTCCCCTCGGGCAATCTATAATCGGGTTGAGTGCATATCTCGATACCGCATAAAACCTTTATTTTATCCGCATATTTTTTAGCAGTAGCCCTAATCTCTTCTTGATACTGCTCGTCACGACACAATATGCCGTGATTGTGGTCGGTTACGCCTAAGAGGTCGATACCTTGCTCTATTCGAGCCAATATTAAATCTTCTGGCTCGTCGATACCGCAATTAGAATATTTCGTATGTGAGTGCAAATCCATTATCATAGTTACATTATAAACCAACCCACAAAAAAACACAAGCGCATTTTAAAACTTACAAACTACAACTTTACTATAGAATTTTCATAATGCACGAAAAAGGATAAAAGGATAAAAACCCACGTCAATTTTTTATGGTTTTTTTGGATAAATTATCAAAATATTTAAGGAAAATACGATTATTTTGATATAGAATATATATATTATAAATTATGCGAGGTTTTGTATGTTCGAAAACGTAACCCCCGAATCCCAAGGACTAGAAAGTAAATATATAGCGGATTATCTATCTTTACTTGAACGCCGTGGCATGTATATGCACGGATTGCTTTTTGCTCGACACGGAAAAATAATCGGCGAATACTATTGGAAACCCTTCAACAAGGATTTTTGTCACAGAATGTATTCTGAGACCAAGTCGTTTGTAGCTATTGCAATAGGTCTACTAGTAGACGAAGGAAAGATTTCTTTAGACGACAAAATCTATCCTTTCTTCGAGGACAAAATAGAGGGCGAACTACCTAGATTCGTGGAAGAATTGACGGTTAGAAATCTTCTTATGATGAAAACTGCAGGTCAAACCTTGGGCGCGTACGACGTGGGCGAACTTGATAGAGAAAAACTCTATTTCAAGAACAAACACCACAACCGCATGCCGGGTACTTTGTGGGAATACGACTCCAACGGCTCCCAGATATTATCTTGTATCGTGGAAAGATTGACTGGTGAGAGTTTACTTGACTATCTAAAGAGAAAGATATTTGACAAAATCGGCACTTTCCAAACTGCCCAAGTTTTGAAAACTTACGGTGGTCGCTCGTGGGGCGATTCCGCTATGGTTTGTACACCTCGGGATATATTGTCCTTTGCTCAATTTTTACTCCAAAAAGGAAATTGGGAGGGAGAACAATTATTGAGTGAGAGTTACGTTAAAGACGCAACGAGCAAACTCTCCGACAACCACTATTCTCACTTTGACTACCCTTTCAACAAAGGCTACGGTTACCAAATATGGAAAACGGAGCGCGACGGTTTTGCTTTTTTAGGTATGGGCGACGAGTTGACCATTTGTATCCCCGAAAAGGACTTTATCATGGTATGCACTGCCGATCATCAAGGCACGGGTGACATATACCGTGACGTTATCGTGTGGGAACTCTTTGACAAAATCATCGACAACTTAAAAGAGGTCGAGGTTGAGAAAAACGAGGAAGAAATAGAGAGATTAGAAAATATTTCATCCTCCCTTAAACTCCGCGCGGTGGAAAGTGATATAGTGGACTCCCCTTTTAGAGCGGAATTAGACGGAGTTTTGTACGAGTGTGAAGATAATCCTATGGGAATAGAAAAATTCTCTTTCCATTTTTCCAAAGACGGCAAGAGTGGGGAATTCCACTACGTCAACAAGCAAGGCGACAAGGTTATCCCCTTTGGCGTAAATCACAACGTATTCTCCAAATTCCCCCAGCTTGGATATTTCAACGACGTGTGTTTTGAACCCACCACAGACGGATTTATGATGGACGATGCGGTGTCCGTTGCTTGGTACGAAGAAAAACTCTTGATGATGTCTATAAAAATCATAGACCGATACATGGGCAATATGAGCATCAAGTTCTCCTTCCGCGACGAATGGTGCTCAATGTATCTATCCAAAACGGCGGAATATTTCTTGCACGACTATTGCGAATCCCAAAATATAGAACACTCCTCGGCTGACGCAAGATTTATTGCAAAAAGAAAATAAATATACAGTAAAAAAGGAACTCGTACGAGTTCCTTTTTTTATTCAACTTCGCTTACCGATACTTTATAGGTATCAGACAAACCTTTTTTTGCTAAAAAAGCGTTAAATTCGTCTGCCAAGCTTTGAGCGGTGTAGTCGGTGTGGATTGCTCTCTCGGTCTGTGCTTTTACACGCGCAATATCCTTTGCGGTCTTCTCGTTTGCTTCTTTTGCGCCCTTTTTAATACTCTCGATAACGTAGTTAACCTTTGCTTTGAAGCCTTTGGTGTGGATAAATTCTACGAATTCTTTGTTGTCCTCGCGAGATTTTGCTTTTATTGTCTCGAATTCTGCTTTGTCTTTTGCTCTTTGCTCCTTTGCGCTCTCCCCCATCATCACGAATGCGAGTTTGAATTTGTTTGCAATACCTTTAGTGCATAAAAACACTGAGAATTGTTCGTTGAGTTCTTTGATTTCCTGTTCGATTTCTGCTTGAGTTTTGATTTTGTTTTCCATATTATTTGCTCTCCTTATTTAATATTTCGTCGCTTAATGCGATAATTTCTTTTTTGTATTTATTGCGTCTTCTTGCCAATCTCTTTTTGTAGATAGGATAGTTTATATAACACAACGCCATACCAACGACGCCTACGCCTATACCTATAAAAGTCGTGTTTCCAAAATAGGCAACTAACTCTTTCAAATTCATAGCAAGACACATACCTGCTCCAAATACGAGCGCGGATATAGCTCCGAAGATATATGCAAATATTTGGACGGGACGGGAAACCTTTTTGTTTAAGGCTTTCAATTCCTCCGTCTTAGTTGCCTCACGCTCTACGTATTTCTCTTTGATTTTCTCTACCTTTTCAATTTCACTTTTTACCATTTCTTTTCTCCTTTTTGGCTATCGCCTCTTGATTACAGTGCCATTATACGATAGGAAAGTTAAGGTTTTATCAAAAAAAGGTTTTCGTTTTGAAAACCTTTTGTTAAAGAATTGTAAAAGTGAAAAAAGGCCCTCAATATGAGAGCCTTTCGTCTTCGTTTATGATTATTTTACTTTTTCTGTTTTTTATATGCTTACAACAAAATATTCAAAGCAGGAACGATACCACTATTCCCCTTTATACCCCCAAACAACAGGACAGTTTGTATAATTCCAATCTAGATTCCATTCACGTGACCCCTCTTTTGCTTCACAATAAATCGTGAGGGAGGAGCAATTACGGAATGCATAGTCTCCTATACTCATTACGCTATCGGGGATAATTACACTCGTGAGAGAGGTGCAACCATAGAATACACTATTTTCTATACTCGTTATGCTATAAGGGATAGTTATGCTCGCGAGGGAAGTGCAATTAGCAAATGCCCCGTTGCTTATACACGTTACACTATTAGGAATAGTTATACTCGTGAGGTAGCGGCAATATTCGAATGCATGATCTCCTATACTCGTTACGCTTTCAGGGATAGTTATACTCGTGAATGTACAATAAGCGAATGCCCCGGTTTGTATACTCATTACGCTATTAGGGATTGTTATACTCGTGAGGGAGTAGCAATGAGCGAATGCATAGTCTCCTATCCAAGCTACGCTTTCCCCTATAGTTACACTCGCGAGAGAGGTGCAATTAGAGAACGCATAGTCTCCTATACCCGTCACACTTTCAGGGATAGTTATGCTCGCGAGGGAAGTGCAATTAGCAAATGTCCCGTATTCTATACTCGTTACGCTATCGGAGATAGTTACGTTCGTGAGGGATCTGCAACCATAGAATGCATAATTAGATATTTTTTCGACATCTATAGTAATATCCGTTTGTAATACACCGTTAATATACAAATCTGCACCATTACGTAACGGATTTGAATTATTAGTAGCAAAATCTATACTTACCCACTGATCTAATGTTCCCAAATAGTTTACTTTTGTGAGGGAGTCGCAACCAGCGAATGCAGAATTTCCTATACTCGTGACACTATTAGGAATAGTTATGCTTGTGAGTGAGGTGCAATCAGAGAATGCATTGTTTCCTATACTCGTGACACTATTAGGGATAGTTATGCTCGCGAGGGAAGTGCAATTAGCAAATGCCCCGTTGCTTATATACGTTACACTATCGGGAATAGTTATGCTTGCGAGAGATTCGCAACTAGCGAATGTATCAATTCCTATACTAGTTATACTATTAGGAATATTTATACTCGTGAGAGAGGTGCACCAATAGAATGCCTCATATCCTATAAATCTACATTTTTCATCTATATTATTTACAATAGTTATAGATTCATCTACTGGTCCTGCTAAATACAAATATGGGTTGTCGTCATTTCCAAGATATTTTAGTCCGTCCTTTATATTGTACGTGAGTAATTCAGAATAATTGAATGCATAATCTCCTATACTCGTTACGTTTTCAGGGATAATTACACTCGTGAGAGAGGTGCAACC
>JAFQWW010000068.1 GCA_017407285.1 Clostridia bacterium | reverse complement strand
TTTTTTCATTTCCTTTGAATTTCCCCTAATACGTGAGTTGCAATCGCTTTTGCAACGTTCACACCCGTAATACTTTCTATCCCCTTAAAGTGCGCGTTAGAATTTACCTCGCACAAATACGGTTTGTCATTTTTTAATAATATATCTATACCACAATAATCCAAGCCTAATTTATCCGTGATTTTTTTGCAAAACTCACGAATTTCCTCCGTGATTTCCAACCTCTCGCCTCGTCCACCAAGTTCGATATTGGATCTAAAATCCACCTTGGATACTCTCCTTATCGCACATACGCACTGACCGCCTACCACGATAACCCTTAAATCTTCTCCCGAACTCTCTTTAATAAATTCTTGAATTAGGTATCCCTCTTTTGAACATTCTTCAATCTTTTTGACAAGTTCCTCACGATTTTTAACTAAAAAAACGCCTGCTCCTAAAGAGGAACGATTGAGTTTTAATACCATGGGATAAGAAAATCTTTTCTCTATCCTATCAACGTTCTCCTCGCTTTCCTCAACCCTCACGTACGCATACGTTCCGCTTATAGTGTCGGGCATATCCACGACGCCACATAGCGCTAGATGAGTCAACATTTTATCGTCGCAAACTCGAACTGCATCGTATCCGTTAAAAACCCTAACCCCACCTTTCTCAAGGGCTTCAAGCACGTATAAATCTTTGTCAAAATAAATACAAAAATCAGCGCTAAGCGTATTGATTTTTCCATCTTTTATATGACAAAACTCGCCGTTATTTTTCACGACGTCACACTGAACGGAGAGTTTTTCAAACTCCTCTTTCATACGATTTGCTTGATAAACCGTGGCTTGCGTTTCGTAATACGCGTTCACTAAAATAATACCTTTCATAATCAAAAGGCGTGTATTGAACACGCCGTATAATTAGTTTTCGGGATAATATCCGCTAATATCAAAAGAATAATCTCCATCAAAGCAACCCGTACAGTATTCTTTACCGCCACACGCTTCACACAAACTCTCGACGGGTAAATAATGCAAACTATCTGCACCGATGATTTGACGAATCTCTTCTTCCGTTCGACCGTTTGCGATAAGTTGCTCTTTGGTGTCCATATCAACGCCAAAATGACAAGGATTGATAACCATAGGACTTGCTATCATCATATGTACCTCGGTTGCACCTGCTTGGCGCAAAAGAGTGATGATCTTTTTACTCGTGGTACCACGTACGATAGAGTCGTCTATAAGTACGAGTCTTTTACCTTTTATGTTGTGAGCAAAAGCGCTTAATTTGATCTTAACGCTATTCTCTCTCATCGCTTGAGAGGGTTGGATAAAGGTACGACCAATATATCTGTTTTTAATAAGAGCGTCCGTGAAAGGAAGACCGGAAACCTCGGAATAACCCTTTGCTGCCGCTAACGCGCTATCGGGAACGCCTGCTACGATATCCGCCTCCACGTTATACAACTCTGCTAACTTTCTTCCTGCTTGACGTCTAGATTCGTACACAGAAACACCGTCCATCTTAGAATCTGCTCTTGCGGTGTATACGTGTTCAAATATACAAGGTTTTTTGCATCCTTTCGTGAAGAAATAAGAACTGATATTTCTATCTTTATCTACGACTACTACCTCGCCCGGTAAAACGTCTCGCACGATTTTAGCACTCAACGCCTCTAGGGCGCAAGATTCACTTGCAAATATAATATCTCCGTCACGCTCGCCCATAATAAGAGGTTTAATACCGTATCCGTCACGAACGGCAATCAAAGTTTCTCCTACCATATACACGAAAGCAAATGCACCAACGAGTTTTTTTGCAGCGTTAATTGCACCGGACACTGCGTCGTCATTTGCGCAATAATTGACGTAGGACGCTAAAACTTCACTGTCCACGGAGGACTGGAATATATGTCCGTTTTTGAGCATTTCGTCTTTTAGTTGTTGAGCGTTTATCAACGCTCCGCTAAAGGACAACGCCACTCTTCCGTAACGACCAAAAAATACGACGGGTTGGGCGTTTACTACGTTGTTAGATCCTTTGTTTGCATATCTAACGTGTCCAACTGCAGTCTTTGCGTACGGGAATATAGAGAGTTTTTCTTGATCGAAAACTTCACTAACAAGTCCCATATTTTTGTAATACGCAACTGAAGAGTCACCTTTGGATAACGCGATACCCGCACTCTCCTGTCCACGATGTTGGAGGGCAAATAATCCAAAATATACGTCGTGCGCTATCTCCTGCTCACACTTCGCCGCAATACCCAAGATGCCACATTCGTCTTGCACACCCGTACTTTTAAGACTCTTTATTTCAGCCATAAAAAAACTCTCCTCATAATAATTTTTTATATAATAAAGTATATCACTTTTTGCTGTTTTGTGTCAATTACACGATAGGGGGTAAGAGTAAATTTTAATTATTTTCACGACTATTTTTTCTCTTATACTCCTTGGTCGTCATACCGTAAAACTTTTTGAACGCTTTCAAAAAATGTACGTCGTCGCGATATCCGACTTTATAACCAACCTCTTTTGCAGTCAGAGGAGTTTTAGAGAGTAATTCCGCCGCTTTTATAAGTCTAACTTTTATGAGTTTGGAGGATAGCGTTACACCCTCGTATTCTCGATATACCCTAGACAGATAGGAATGACTAACGTGCAGTGCGTTTGCAATACTCTCAACGTTAAAATCGGGATTAGGATAATTCATCTCAATCAAAGAAGTTGCGTCTTTAACGAGCACGGACACGGGAGAGGTAAAGGTTTCCCCTTTTATGGCTACGTCCAAGCATTTATAGAAAACGGACTTTGCGTTGTAATAACCCGTTTTTCCTACGTCGTTGCACTCACGGACTAATTCAAACAATAGTGATTCATTAAACGTTTTATCCACAGTCATAACAGGGTTTTTAGAAAATCCCGCCTTGCTCGTTATCTCGTCCGCAAGTTCTCCGTCGTACGAAAACCACGCGTACGCCCACTCTTCCCCTTCCACGGGATAATAACAGGTGTCCACTCCTTTCGCTACACAAAAAAACTGTTTTTCACAAACGTCGTATTTTTTGCCGTTTACGTAGAGTATTCCCTTGCCTCGAAAGACGTAATGGAGTGCGTTGCGATTTAGAACGCGAGGTACTTTATAGGGCTTAACTTCCTTAAAATCGTCGTAACCGATATCGTACAAGACCAAATCTTTCTCATTTTCTGGGAAAAAGGTTTGATATACGTGAGTTTTAATATCTTCTCTTCTCATAGGCGTTCTCCTTGAGTCAATATTAGTAAATATAATAAAATTTGTCAACAAAACTAATACCGTTTGTTCAAAAAAACACAGTTTTAGGAACAATATTATCGTCGACAAAAATCAAGGTATACTATATAATCGTAGACAAACGAACACCTTATTATTTAGGAGGCAAAATGGAAAAGGTTAAATTAGGTATTATAGGCTTAGGTCAAAGAGGATACCAAATAGCAGAAACTATAGCAAATTGTGTCCAAGAAATCGATATCGTTGCCGTATCCGATAGTTTTCAAGACAGAGTAGACCAAACCTTAAATATGATTAAGGAAAAAAGAGGTTGCGTTGCGGTACAATATAAAGATTATCACGATATGTTGCTTGACGATAACGTAGACGCCGTATTCGTGGCAACTGGTTGGGAATCACACGTTGGAGTGTCCATTGAGTGTATGAGGGCTAACAAGGCCACTGCTATGGAAGTTGGCGGTGCGTATAACTTGGAAGAACTTTGGGAACTAGTTAACGTATGGGAGGAAACCAAAGTTCCTTTTATGTTCATGGAAAACTGCTGTTTCGGTGAATACGAGCTTATGGCAACTAATATGGTTCGTCAAGGCGTTTTAGGTAAAATTTCACACTGCTCAGGTGCGTACGCTCACGACTTGAGAGAGGAAATTGCTAAATCTCGCGATAAAGTTCATTATAGACGTCAAAACTATATCGATAGAAACTGCGAAAACTACCCCACTCACGAACTTGGACCTATTGCCAAAATCTTGGGTATAAATCGCGGAAATAGAATGACCAAACTCGTATCAGTATCTAGTATAGCGCAAGGTTTTCACGAATACGTAGTAGAGTGTGACGAGGCGGATAAATCGTTATTAGACGTTGAGTTTAAGCAAGGCGATATCGTAAACACTTTGATTACCTGTGAGGACGGAAGAACTATTGCACTAAAACTCGACACCGCTCTCCCCCGTTTTTATTCTAGAGAATTTTCCGTACACGGGACAAAAGGACTATATAGCGAACTTGCCCACGCTGTTTTTATAGAGGGCTGTGGAAATCATTGGGACACTAGAAGTTTTTTGGGCAACGACACCTCTTTCCTTGACAAATACTCTACCAAAATGTGGCAAGCGCTCACCCCTGAAGACAGAGAGTCCGGTCACGGTGGTATGGACTTATTTGAGTTGAAAGCTTTTGCTAAAGCTTTGATAAATAATGAAGATATGCCTATAGACGTATACGACGCGGCTTCTTGGATGGCTATAACCTGTTTGTCCGAAGAATCTATCAAAAATGGTGTACAAATGGAAATTCCCGATTTTACTCGTGGAAAATACAAAAATCGTCCCCTAAAAGACGTAATTGATTGGGAAAAAGAGAGATTGTAATTATTCTCTTTATTGACTTTTTAATAACTTATAATGTATAATGGTTGTATCAAACGATACAACCATTTTTTTGAGGTGAACATGAAAATAATTAACGTTTTGAAAAAAGCAAAAGCAGACTTTGATATGGTCGTTAGTATTAAAAGGAAAAAGTTGATAATTTTACTTGCTATTATCACCTTCGCTATTTCCTTTGTATCTATTTACTTTGGTTTAGTTCCTCTAAACTTCAACAACACTTGGTTTAGAGTCTTGGTTGGCTTATTCCTACTTTTATGGTCCATACCTTTGTTTATAAACGATAGGAATGCAAAAAAGAGAGTGCCATTCACTAAAAGTTTTTGGCAAATTCCTTTTTATCTTTTGTGTACCTTTATAGTCGTAACCATTTTATCATCCTTGATTACGTCAACTATCTTTATGTCAGACACGTATCGTAATATGATAGACGTACACGATAATCAATCCTTTATAGAAAGCGTTGAGGACTATTCTACCATGCAAATTCCCGTAGTCGACAAAGGTCTTGCGGTAAAACTTGGTGAGAAAAAACTCGGTGAGGACAACCTTGGTTCTCAATATAACGTTGGAGAATACTATATGATTTGTCATAACGAAACACTTTATTGGATTGCTCCTATCGAATACAACGGCTTCTTCCCGTGGGCAAATCAGAGAGTATGTCCCGGTTACGTTATGATTAACGCAAACAATCAGTCCGACGTTCAAATCATAAAGGACGAACTTATATACACGGACTCTGCCTATTTTTGGGAAGATTTGAATAGAAAAAACTATTTTAATAACCTCACTGCGTGGAGAGCAAACGAAGCGCACCTTGAGTTAACGGACGAAGGAAAGCCTATGTTCGTTGACACCGTATACGTAAATCGTCTTGGTTACACAAACTGCCGTGACGTATGCGGTATTATCGTTACCGATCCTAAAACGGGAGAATCTACTTATTACGATTATCTAGATGCACCCACTTGGATAAATCACGTTATTACCGAAGACGTTGCTGTGGAACAATTATCTTGGTGGGGAACGCTCGTTAACGGTTATTTCAACTCCGTGTTCGCTAAAAATGCCGTACTTGAGGTAAGCACGGGACTCAACTACGTTTACTCAAACGGTAATATGTATCTTCAAACGGGTATGACGAGTGTTGGTGGAGATGAAAGTATAGTTGGCGTTATGATGGTTGATATGAGAACCAAAAAAGCCTCTTTTGCAAGAATCGGTGGTGCTACGGAATACGCTGCGGCACAATCTGCTATAGGTAAAGAACAAGCTATGCGCTACACCGCTTCCGATCCTATTATGATAAATCTTCAAGGCATGCCCACCTATTTTCTTATGCTTAAAGACGACGAAGGCTTGGTAAAAAAATACGCATACGTCAACGTTGCCGACTACAATATCGTTGCTACTGCAAGCACGAAAGAGGACGCTCTACTTGAACACAAAAAACTCATATCCGTAACTGATAACGTTGAGCCTGAAGAATACGAAATAGAAGATATTCGTCAAGTTATAGCGGAGGGAAATACCTATTATTATCTTAAACTTAAAGACAATCCTGCCCTCCCCTCGGTAAATGATAAAATATTTAGCGCACCCGTATCAGTATGCCACGAATTGCCTTTCTTAAAGGAGGGAGATTTAATATCTATCACATATACTGAAAGACAGGGTTTATATATAATCAATTCACTTAACGTTAAATAATATAAGGCATAAAAAAAGCGTAGTTTTCAAAACTACGCTTTTTTATTGCAATAATTATTTTGCTACCGATCTACGATATTTTTCTGCTTCCCAGTTATTGATGAAGTTTACGTCTTTTTCGTTCATGGTAGAAATCTCAAGGTTTGCACCTTTCAAAGTTCCAATAACGAATACGTATGCAGAAAGGGTTTCTTCCAAAGTTTGAGCCTCTTTTCTTTCCGTATTGTAAGTAACCGTACCGTCTTTAACCTCCATTTTTTCGGGAGCGTGTGCCAATATGTTGTTGAGGTATACGAGCTGGTCGGGATACAAAGGATATTTATCAAGAAATGCTTTGTCCAAACCGTAATTTTTGAGGAAGTTTTTGATAACGGGGGTTTCGGATACAAATTTTGCGCCCTCGCCTACCAAATTAACTGCTCTAAAGTTATCGGGTAATTTGAAGTATGCTCTAATTCTCTCGTTCACGTCGGTATGAAGAGCTTGTACTCTTTCTACGCAATCTGCAGTTACTACCAAACCATGGTTCTTCATGAAAATAACCTCGGGTGCTTTGCCGTTTGCTTTGGTGTACTCGTCGATAGCGTCGCTCATCTTAAGAGTCAAGGTAAAACCGGGATCGATATAAGGCAAGAAAATATATCCGAAATCTGCATCTGCAAAAATCTCTTTTGCAATCTCTTCTCCTTTAATTGCGCAAGTCAAGAGGTTTGCATAAACGGAGTGAGTGTGGATAACGAATTTTTTCAAAATTGCGTGGAAACCAACCTCTACGCTAGGTCTTAAGGTTTGGATACCATCTAATGCTACGATAGAACTCTTAGATACTTCTGCGGACTCTTTTTCATAGTCTTTTTGTACGGACAAATCTACGGAGTTGTAGTAATCTCTGATTTTTTGTCCGTCTACGCCAACGAAACCGGTGGTTTCTGCGATATCGGTAAGTCTATAACCAGATGCTTTAATAAGCATAATGCCGTTGTCTGCTTTTACCGAAGTGTTTCCGCCACCACCTTGAGTGTAGTCTACGCGATTACCTGCGTATTGGGAAATTTCAATTAAACTATTGATAACTGATTTCATTATTTTTTCTCCTAATTATTTCAAATTAAACGCTTTGTTTATGGTTTCAATCTCTTCGTCAGATATTGCTTGAATAGTACCGACTTTTTGCGCGTTTATTATGGTGTTTGCGGTAAATTCTGCAACTTCAAGTCTGTCAAAGGCTTTTATAAGGCTATTACCCGTCGTGATGATACAATCGTTTTCGACCAAAACTACGGGAGTGCGCTCGCCAATTTTATCCGATATGGATTTAGGATTGGTAAACGGCGTACCGAAAGGAACTCTAACGATATCAC
>JAFQWW010000004.1 GCA_017407285.1 Clostridia bacterium | reverse complement strand
GTGAAGAAAAGAAAAACCTCGTGTCCAGTGGCTCTCCCATTATCGGTTACTTGAAGCAGAACGCATTCGAGGACGAGTCTTTGACTATGTTGGAGGAAATACTCCACGCATACGATGACGTTATTGCCCTTGAAAAAGATATAGAAAGATTGGAAAAACGCTTGGAAGAGGAGCAAAACGAGGCTCTCGTTGCTCAATACTCCGACGCGCGAGATAGATTTGAGTTCTTAGGCGGATATTATTATAAAAAAGAATACGAATCCGCCATAAAGAAATTTGGGTTCAGTGAAGAGGACAAGAGAAAACCTCTATCCGAGTTTTCTGGTGGACAGAGAACGAGAATTGCCCTCATCAGACTTATCTTATCCAAGCCCGACATACTTTTACTAGACGAGCCGACCAACCATTTGGATATAGAGGCGATAGAGTGGTTGCAAGAATATCTAAGAAATTACAAGAAAAGCATGGTTTTGGTGTCGCACGACAGAATGTTTTTGGACAAGGTAGTTAACGTCGTGTACGAGATTGAGTACGGCGCAACTACGAGATATTCGGGTAACTACACCTCTTTTCAAAAGATAAAAAGAGAAAATTATCAAAAACAACTAAAAGATCACGAAGCTCAAGTTCGTGAAATCGATAGATTGAGGAGAATTGCCGATCGTTTCCGTTATAAACCCACGAAGGCGTCTATGGCTCTCTCCAAACTCAAACAAATTGAGCGCATGCAGATAATAGATGCCCCTAATCGATATGATTTAAGAACCTTCCACGCAAATTTTCAACCCGAAGAAGAGAGCGTAAAGGACACTCTCATGGTACGAGAGTTGGTCGTGGGCTACGAAAATCCTATCGCAAAAGTAACTTTTGATGTAAAAAGAGGGGATAAAATAGGTATAATAGGCTCAAACGGCATAGGAAAATCCACCCTATTGAAAACCTTGGTTGGAAAGGTGGATAAGTTGGGCGGAAACTATCTATTTGGAGTAAGGGTGAGCGTGGGTTACTTTGACCAACAAATGGCGCATAACGAAAGCGTGAAAACGGTATTTGACGATTTTTACGACGAATTTCCTTCGCTCAACGAAACAGACGTGAGAAACTCTTTAGGTGCGTTTGGTTTTACGGGCGAGGACGTGTTCAAACAGGTTTGCGTGTTGTCAGGAGGCGAAAAGGTAAGGCTTGCGCTTTGTAAGATATTGAAGCGTAGACCAAACTTTTTAATTCTCGACGAGCCTACTAACCATATGGACATCGTGGGTAAAGAAACCTTGGAGGACTTGCTCACAGCCTACGAGGGTACACTACTTTTGGTATCGCACGATAGGTATCTCATAAACCGCGTGGCAAACAAAATTTTATCGTTTGACGATAGTGGGGTTAGGTTTTACGACTGCGGTTACGAGCGTTTTGTAGAACTCCGTGATATGGAGCGAGCAAGCCTTGAAATTGAGGAAAAAACACCAGAAAAAAAGGTGGAAAAGCCCAAAAACACCTACTATAATCCCTTAAAAGAGGAAAAAAAGAAACAAAATCGAATAAAAAAACTAGAAACGCAAATTGCGGAAATCGAGGAAAAAATAGGCGAATTAAACCTAGCGTTAGGGGAGGAGTCGGTTTACTCGGACTACAAAAAATGCGAAGAGATACAAAGTAATACAAACTCGTTGACCACCGAATTAGAAAGGTTAGAAGAGGAATATTTGTCTTTGATAGATTAAAGGCAAAAAAGACAGACGAGGCAATAGATATAGAAATTTTGTAAAATAAAATGCGAGTCAATTTGACTCGCATTTATTTTTTAACAACGAACAATTGGAAATTTCTTAATTCTTAAAAAGATTTATAATGGTTTTCTCCACGATAGCACGCATAACGGGGTAATCTATGTAACAGTGCTCGTCGCAGATGCACTCGTGAGAGTAAGACTGAATTATGTTTATAGCAAGGTGTACCTTTTCTCGTGAATTTTCTATCTTTTCTCCGCACAAAGAGAGTTTGTTGGATACAGCTAAGGTCAATTCGTCCTCAAGTTCGGTAAACTTTTCGTTGACGACTGCGTCCGTGTGCGTCATGGAGTGCAGAGCCTCGTGAATTTTGGAATGAGCCTTGTGCGCGTGCATGGTTAGTTCTAAAATCTCAGGAACTAATGTGTCGTAGTCGACGGGGGGCGTGAGGGAGGACAAAAGATTCATAACTGGTTCGACGATCTTTTCTAGATAGAGTTCTAAAACTGCAAGCAGAATATCTCTTTTATCCTTAAAATATCCGTATACGATACCCGTGGATACTCCGGCACGCTTGGCAATTTGCGCGGTGTTCGTGTTGTAATATCCGACCTCGGAGAACAGTTCGTAGCCTGCCGTAATGATTTTATTCTTTTTTTCAATGGAGCGCTCTTGTTTGGGCTCTCTAACGATCTTCATATATACTATATCTACCCTTATATATATAATATAATAATACCATATTATTAAATGTTTTGCAAGAGGAAAGTTTAATACCACGAAAAGTTAAAGAAATAATCTTTTAAAAATATGAAAAAAATTTCATATTTTTGTTGACAAAGAAATATCGTAGTGATATAATGCAAAAGATGAAAAATATTTCACATTTTCAAATTTGCTTTATTAAGGAGAATGATTATGCCGATTTTGATGGCGCCTATGAATCAAGAATTGAAAATAGTTAAAGTTTTGGTGGACGAAAAAACCAAAAAACACTTAGAAGATATGGGGATTGCGGTTAACGGAATTATAACCGTACTATCCCAAAGTGGTGGATCACTCGTTTGCAAGGTTAAGGACAGTAGAGTGGCGTTGGACAAGTCTATATGCACCAAGATTTTTATAGCGTGAGGAAAAAATGATTAAGACTTTAGATCAATTTACGATAGGCGAGAGCGGAGTCGTCAAGAGTATGACTGCGGAAGGAAAGATAAAAAGACGTTTGTTAGACATGGGTATTACGAACGGTACAAAAATCTATCTTCGAAAAAAAGCGCCTTTGGGAGATCCTCTAGAGGTTACCGTAAGAGGATACGAACTTACTTTGAGAAAGGCTGAAGGGGCGTGTATCGTCATGGAGGTAGAGAAATGAAAAATTTTGCATTAGCAGGTAACCCGAACTGCGGAAAAACGACTTTGTTTAACGCCTTGACGGGTTCTACCGCTCACGTTGGTAACTGGCCCGGTGTTACGGTAGATAAAAAAGAGGGAGTATATAAAAAACTTGAAGAGAACGTCAACGTCGTGGACTTACCCGGTATTTACTCTTTGTCGCCGTATACGCCAGAAGAGGTCGTTGCAAGAAATTACATATTGGACGAAAAACCCGATTGCGTTATAAATATAATAGATGCAACTAATTTGGAGCGAAACCTTTATTTGACCACTCAAATCATGGAGATAGACGTTCCTATGGTAATTGCGTTAAACATGATGGATGCAGTGGAAAAAGCGGGCGATAAGATAGACGCTAAAGATCTTGAAGCTCGCCTAGGACTCCCCGTTATTCCAATCTCGGCCTTGCGTAGCGAGGGAATACACGAGTTGATGGAGCGAGCATACGAGAGCGCAAAAACCCCAAGAGCAGGCGTTACCGTATTGGAAGAGAGCGCTATCAAGCATTTAGTATGGGACGTTAAGATAGCGTTATCTGCTCAAAAGGTAGAAAACCCCGTGTTTCACGCAGTTAAACTCGTAGAAGAGGACGAACTTGAGGTAGAAGCACACAAAGATATTCTACACATGGTGGACGAGTTTAAGAGTACCTTTGACGATGAGATTTTTGGTACGGACTTCGAGTCACTCATTGCCGATGGTAGATATAAATATATTACTAAAAACTTTTCGCCGGCGCTAAAGAGGAAAAACAAAAATCCTTTGCGTATGACGACCTCTGATAAGGTGGATAGGGTGTTGACTCATAAGATATGGGGTATACCTATTTTCTTGGCAATACTTTTTGCGATGTTCCACTTGACTTTCTCGGAAAACTTTTTGGGAATAGGTACGTTGTTTTCCTTGCCGACGTTAGACGAGATAGGCGTTGGAGAGGGAATAGGTCGCGATCTTTTGGCGTGCGTGTACGACGGAGTCATATATTCTCCGGGCGTCATACTGTTTAATCTAATGGATTTATTGACGGCAACGTTATCGGGTTGGATAAGCGGTGGCGTTATGAGTTTAGGTGCGTCCGATTGGGTTATGGGATTTGTTAGTGACGGTGTACTTGCAGGTATAAGCGGTGTATTGAGTTTCGTTCCCCAAATCGTATTTTTGCTTTTGCTTTTGTCTATCTTGGAAGATACCGGATATATGGCGAGAGTTGCCTTTATCTTGGATAGAATTTGTAGAAAATTCGGTGTGTCGGGTAGAGCGTTCATTCCTATGATAATGGGCTTCGGTTGCTCCGTACCTGCTATGATAAATACGAGAACGTTGGCAGACGAAAAAGAAAAAGTAATGACGATAAGAGCAATTCCGTTCTTCACTTGTGGCGCAAAAGTCCCAGTGCTAACTGGTGTTGCAGGCGCTATCGCTATGTTTTTCAACACGGGTAACGCGGATATTATCACTTACTCAATGTACGTTTTAGGATTAGTCGTTGCAGTTGTTACCATTATCGCTATGCATTCAACCACGCAAAGAGGGGAAATCACTCCCTTTATAATGGAATTGCCTGCATACCACTTGCCGAGTGGAAGAGCGTTGATGATACACCTTTGGGACAAGGTAAAACATTACGTTAAAAAGGTGTTCACGATAATCTTGGCGTCGACTATAGTAATTTGGTTTTTGTCAAACTTCTCGTGGGCGTTCTGGAACGGTTTGGTTGCAATAGAAGATTCTATTTTGGCGTCACTTGGTAAACTTTTACAACCTATATTTACTCCTCTAGGATTTGGTAGTCAGTTAGGCGGTTTGGGTTGGATGTTCGTTGTGGCAGCAATCACCGGACTTA
The DNA here is from genome assembly GCA_017407285.1 of Clostridia bacterium. Lineage (GTDB taxonomy): Bacteria > Bacillota > Clostridia > Christensenellales > RUG350 > RGIG2224. The sequence continues at coordinate 20,031 of JAFQWW010000004.1, read as the reverse complement.
TTGCAAAAGAGAACGTTATTGCAACTTTTGCAGCGCTTTCCGCAGTACTAGGTTCTGTGGTAGCGTCCGAGAGTGGTGTAACGGAAATAGCCTTGATTATTGCAAAAACTGGAATAACTATCCCCGGACTTTTGGCGTTCATCGTATTTAATATGACCACTATCCCTTGTTTTGCATCAGTTGCAACGGCAAAAGGCGAATTAGGTAGGAGAGTTTGGTGGACGATATTGTTTTGGATGGTAACGAGTATGTGCTCGGGCGCAGTGGTATATGCGTTCGCGACGATGTTCACCGAATGGTCGACGTGGAGCATATTAGTGAGCGTGCTTTTCGTAATAGTTGCCGTTTTGAGTGTGGTGTTAGTTAGAAGATACAACAAATTGCACCCTAAAAAGAGGTAAATTATGCCGTTTATAGATATCGTTATAATTATACTTGCAGTTGGCACACTCGTTGGAGTAGTTGCGTGGTCCATTCGTAACAAAAAGAAGGGAAAAACCTCTTGTGGTTGCGATTGCTCGAAGTGTTCGGGGTGCTCAAGTTGTAAAGAAACCCCCAAAAAATAAATCATCACTAAAAAAAGAACGAGGTAAATTCCTCGTTCTTTTTTGTTCTTATATCTTGCCTGCGCTTCCAAAGGTGTGGAGCTTTTCTCGTACGACCTCTTTCATTCCTCTCAAAGCTTCTTCGTAGACTATAAAGGGCCACGTAGACGGATTGGTCATAGTGTTTAAGGTGTTTTTAAGTCCTTGATTTAGGGCGTATAGGACGTCGGAGTAGATATTTATCTTGGTGATTCCGTGGCGGATAGCGTTCTGCATTTGATCCACGGGCGTACCGCTACCACCGTGTAAAACGAGAGGTTTGTCGCAAACGGCGGTTATTTCGTCCAATCTATCTATTCTAAGTTCGGGAGTCTTTTGATAAACTCCGTGTGCCGTACCGATAGCCACGGCTAGTGCGTCCACGTTAGTGATATCTATAAAACGCTTTACCTCGTCTGGTACGGTCAAACTCTCTCCCGGATCAGTGTCCGTGCCCGTTTCGCTAATACTACCAACGCTAGCGTTACCAACGTGACCGAGTTCGGCTTCTACGCTAACTCCCATTTTATGCGCATACTTAGCAATTTCCGCCGTTTTTCTTGCGTTTTCCTCAAACGGCAAGACCGAACCGTCAAACATTACCGAGCTAAACCCTGCGTCTATACCTTTCTTTATAAAATCAAAGTCGGTAGCGTGGTCCATATGCAAACACACGGGTATATTGAAAAACTTGGCGGAAGATTTTACCATAGAGGAGAGAAGATCCATATTGCGACCTTGAAGATCGACGCCTAAAGCCATAATGAGGGCGGGGGATTTTTCCTCTTCACAAGTTTCAAGCACGGCTTTCAACATTTCGTAGTTGCTAACGTCAAAGGCAGGTATTGCGTAATGGTTACGCTTCGCATCCTCCAACATTTCTTTCATTGTTACTAACATAATATCACCTTTAGTTTGATTTAATAAATTATAGCAAAAGGGCGTAGTTTAGTCAATTAGTATTAGTTTTAGTCAGTAAAAAAGCAACGAATATTCGTTGCTTTTTCTTATTTAATAAACTTTTTATATCCCTTGCCGTACTTTAGGGCTTGAGAAACGCGCGCAATCGTTGCTGACGATATGTCGAGTTCTTCTTGAATTTGGTTGTACGTTTTTCCCTCTCGAATAAGTTCGGCAGCGCGAATACGTTGCGCCATTTGTTCGATTTCTTTATTTGTGCACAAGTCTTTCAAAAAGTCCTCTACCGTGTCAAGGTCGTTGAGCTTGGTTATTATCTCGTAAAGTTTTACTTTAAGTTCGTGGACGTTGTCGCTCATTAGATAACCTCCTCGGATTTAGCCAAAAATGCGCGAGTTAGGGGACTCTTGGGATTGTCAAAGACTTCTTCAGGAGTTCCAACCTCTTCGATAACGCCGTTAGCCATAAAGATGACCTTATCGGACACGTGTTTAGCAAAGTCCATTTCGTGAGTAACGATAATCATCGTTCTATCACTAGACTTCAACTCTTTTATAGCACGCAAAACCTCGCCCGTGAGTTCGGGATCGAGCGCCGAGGTCGGCTCGTCGAAACACAAAACTTCGGGAGAGAGCGCTAAAGCACGCGCGATAGCAACACGCTGTTGTTGTCCGCCCGATAGTTCGCAAGGATAATTGCCCATTTTCTCCTCTAAGCCAACGGAGGATAGGAGTTCTTTTGCGATTTTCTCGTTTTCTGCGTAAATTTCTGCCTTTTGGGCTTTGGTTACTTTGCCGAGTTTCTTGGCTTTCTCTATCTTTTGTAAATCAAGTGCTAACGTTACGTTTTTCAACGCCGTGTATTGGGGAAAAAGATTGAAAGACTGGAAAACCAAACCGAAGGATAGACGTTTTTGACGGAGTTCGTGGTCGTCGTATTGAGTATTTGCGTTGAACAATTCCCCTCCATTCAAGTAGAACACGCCCATGTCAGGCTTTTCCAAGAAATTCAAACATCTCAAAAGAGTAGTTTTTCCGCTACCAGACGAACCGATTATGGACAAAACCTCGCCCTTTTCCAAAGAAAAGGATACGCCTTTTAGAACGTCGGTTTTACCGAATGATTTATATACGTTTTCTATCTCTAAAAAAGCCATAATTACACCTTATAAAAACTCATTTTCTTTTCGATTTTGTTGAAGAGAATGGTGAGCAAACCGTTGAATATCAAATAGAACACCGCCGTGTATAAGAGCATGGTCAAATAGTTCATTGCAAAACTTTTTGCAATAACGTTTGCCTGCTTTATAAGTTCGGGGACCATAATAGTATTTGCAAGCGAGGTGTCTTTGACGAGCGTAATAGTTTCGTTAGACATAGGAGCTAAGATTCGTCTAATTACCTGAAACAGGATAATTTTGAAGAAAATTTGCGTTTTCGTCATGCCAAGAACTAGTCCTGCTTCACGTTGTCCTTGTGTAATGGACTCGATACCCCCTTTGTAAATAACGGAGAAATAGCATGCGTAGTTAATACCAAACGCGATGATCGTCGCCACCATAGGATCTTTGACGGGAGGAAGACCTATAAGACCGGGACCGTAGCAAACGATAAAAAGTTGGAGCATAAGAGGAGTGCCTCTGATGATCCAAACGAAGCCTACTAGCAACCACTTAAGGGGCTTGAACTTGCTCATCGTACCGAAAGCCACCAAAAGACCTAGGGGAATAGCAATAACAAGAGTGAGGGCGAATATCTCAAGGGTAGTTAAAAAGCCCAAGCACAAATCGCCGAATACTTTCCAAAACATATCTAAAAACCTCAAATTAGCCTTGGATTTTTTCCAAGGCTAATCTTTTATTTTTGTATTTTATTAAGCCATGTAAGCCATGGGAGCGAAAATGGTGTAACCAATTACCATCGTTCCCTTATTTTTAATTCTTGCCCATTCTCCGTCCGTGGGGAGGGTGAAGTTTGCAGTGTCGATATCAGCAAAACCGTTGTAGAGAACGCCTTCACAAGCATATTTTTTAGCAATTTCTTGTGCTTTTCCGCTCTCGTAAAGTTTCGCAATAGCGTAGTTCAATACTGCTTTAGCGTTGCTATCTTCTTTAACTGCTACTGCGTAATATTCTTTTTCTACGCCTTCAAGTTCAACAACGGCAAGAGAATCGTGATAACCACCGTTTTCGGAAACGATATATTCACTAGCCATAGTAGCGTCCAAAACGCCATAATCGTAAGTGCCTGCTTGAACGGCAGTAAAGATATCAAGTTGAGCAGCAGCAGCGGCGGGAGTGGAACCGAGAACTTCTATGATAACGGTTTCACCAGCGGAGGTTGCTTCTGCAACGCCTCTTTTGCCTGCAAAGCTTGCGTTAGAGGTATAGTTTGCAACGTCACTCTTTTTAACTACTGCAACCTGTCTGTTTTCCATGTAGAATTCAGTGAAGTCAAGTCCACCTATTTGCTTCTGGTTTTCTTCGTCATAGTAACCGTCGTCACGATCTTTGGTGTAGGTAAATCCATTCCAAACTACGTCAATCTGATTGCCGTTGATAAGGTCAACCTTAAGATCCCAGTTGATCTCGGTAAATTCTATTTTGATGTCGAGAATTTCTCCAACTGCCTCTGCCATTTCAATATCAAAACCAACGAGTTTCTCTCCACAACCGGAAGAGAGTACGCAGGTAAGACCTAAAACGAGTACGAGCATTAAAACTACTAATTTTTTCATTTTTCTATCTCCTAAAAATATTGTCAACTCACTTTATCACTTTATCGTAATAAAGTAACAGTATTATACTTTATTACTTTAGTTTTGTAAAGCGTTTTTATAGGGTTTTTCAAAAAAAATTAAAAAAATTTTTTAGCATATTTATTGTAGGGTTTGGAAAACTATTTTGGGAGGGAGTATGAAGGTATATAAAGACGGATTAAGATCGGATTTTTTTGGCGTTCCTAAAAGCGTGATTTTAGGAGAGGTCGGGTGTGGCGTCATCACAGAGGATGAGTTTAGCGTGTGGTGTCGGGATAGACTGGGGAGAGTGGTTGAAGAGGGAGAAAGGTTAGGGATAAAACTGTCTTTTTCGGGGCGCGTGGAGTTTACTTTGCTTGGCGAGGTAAAAGGAGATTTCTTTAGCGCCATGAATGAGGAGAGGGAGTGCGTATATAGTATATATAATAATATAAATATATCTAATATACAATATAATATTTTAGGCGAGAGAGAAAGGGCGTTTGATATAGGATATTTAGACGCACTGGAGTTTTGTAATACGGTTAGTCTACTGAGGTATTTAGTAAAAAGGGAGTTTTTTGCTCACAAACCCACCTTTATGCCCAAGCCAATATCCACGAAAGAGGGCGCAGGGTTTAAGATAAAGATGAAAATTAGTGGGGAGAGAGAGGTAGAGGCAAGGTTTTTAGGTGGACTAGCCTTACACTCACCGGAATACACGGTGTTTACTAATTCTTGTGCAAATTCCTATCCAAGGTTAAATTCTAAAGATTGTCCGCATTACGTATGCGTGGGGGAGGGGCAAGATATGCTCGTGAGAAGAATAAAAGAAGAGGGGGGAGTGTACGAGTTGGCTTTTCCTGATAATTCGTGTAATTGCTATCTATGCGTAATATCTTTGATTTTAGCAGGAGAGATGGGTGTTTTAGACCGTGGTCGCACCGTTGACGAGATAGAAGAACTCAACCCCGTCGTTATAAAGGATCTAGTTAGACTTCCCACCACCCTTTACGAGGCAATTGTGGTGAGTGAGGGCAGTGGATTTATGCAAGCCGTGCTTGGAGAGAGGTACAAAAGGGAATATTTCAGTTTGAAAAGGGCGGAGAGCGAGGAGTTTGACGACAAAAGCACGGAAGAGGAATATATAAAAAAATATTTTCCGCTGTTGTAGCCAAATCATTTAGAAAGAAGGTAGGAATTTGGGTTTCGTAGTTGACGGATAGATAAAATATTGTTACAATATATTCGGAGGCGTTATGAGAAACTACAAAGAAGAATTTGATAATAGAGTATCCTTTATAAAGAACTTGTTGAAGAAAACGGGCGCAAAGGGCGTAGTTTTCGGCAATAGCGGTGGTAAAGACTGTGCTTTGGTCGGAATACTAGCCAAAGCGGCGTGTGAAAATACCGTGGGCGTAGTTATGCCTTGTTTGTCAAGAAGAAATTACGAAGAAGATTTTCGTGACGGCAAAGAGGTTGCGGACAAGTTTGGTATAGAAACGAGGGTGGTGGATATCACTCCCGTTAGACAAGCCTTGGTCAAAGAATTGGAGCAAGTGACGACTTTTACCGATTTGGCGCTTGCAAATATAAATCCGAGGGTTAGAATGACTACCTTGTACACCATAGCCGCAAGCGAAAATTTGCTCGTTGCAGGAACGGGAAATAGAAGCGAAAGATATATGGGCTATTTTACTAAATGGGGAGACGGTGGTTGTGATTTCAACCCCATATCCGATTTGACGGTAAAAGAGGTGTACGAGTTTTTGGAATATTTGGACGCGCCTTTAGCCGTTAGAACTAAAGCGCCCTCTGCTGCCCTTTTTGAAGGTCAAACGGACGAAGAGGAGATGGGCATTAGCTATAAAGCGATAGACGACTATCTATTGAGTGGAGTTGCTACACCTGAGGACAAAGCCAAGATAGAGTCCGCTCACGCGCGCACGGCGCACAAGAGGGTTATGCCCACCGTTTATAAGGAAGAAGATTGATATGAAAAAATTTTTGGTTTTAGTATTGGCGATAATAACGGCGTTTTGCGCTATAGCGTGCAATCCCCAAGGTAACGTTGAGGGATTGAACGACTTAGCCGTATCCGGCACGGTGTACGCGCGCGACACACAAACCTTGACGGTAAAATCAAGCACTACGCATAACACCGCTTTCTTCAAAGAAGGAATCACGACGTCTGATATTTTATTAGAGGACGGCTTAGAGGGTAAAGTGGTAGAGAAGGTGGAGTACGTGAGTAAAACCGAATTGAAGGTAACCTTGTCAGGTAAGGTTGAAGAATTCACGGGCGATAGCTTGATAGGTATCTTGCGTGTGAGCGCAGATAAAATGGAGAGCGGACAATCGTCTTGGTGCTACGTCAAACTCTACAAACCTTATATGAGCGTAAAGGTAGTTACCTTTGATAAAGTGTCTACACCCAAAAACGTTACGGTAGAATGTGAGTATTATCTACCTTACGGAACCTTTAATTTGGACATAAAAAGAGAGGATTTTACGGTTGGAATTAAACCGGGCGAGGAAGATAAGCTCGCGCCAATGACAAACGGTCGCGTAGAGCACGTTTCCGTAGTAGGCAAAACGCTTCGAATAAGAATAATGGAATTTGATAGCACGATAGAGGATTTCCCTAAAGTAACCTTTCCCAAAGAAGCAACGTCTTTTGATAAAGAACTCGTAGTCGAGGTAGGTAAACCCTTTGCAATAGACACAGGTTACAGCTTGTTATAATTATGGATAAAAAGAATGCTCGGTATAGCCGAGCATTCTTTATTTTTCCAAAGTTTCTCCTGTAAAAGCATCTTGGAAAACTACCCAATAACCTTCCTCGTTGTCGTTTATGGGAAGCCATTGGCAGTATTTTTGCATATTGGTCGGTGGGGTTAGTCCCACCTCGCCGGGCATACCGTAGCAAAGATATCGAGGGATTAGGTTTTCTTTTATCACGCCCACAACGTAAAATCCGTCCTCTCTATCCACTCTTACCCATTCGGATGAAGGTATCAAATCTTCTAAAATCTTTACGCGCGGAAAACACACGAACATTTCTTCAAAGTTTTGCTTAACTGACAAATAAAATTCGGGATAATCGCATTCGTTTGTCCTTTTTCGTTCTTCTACCTCTTTAGGTTTTTGGGGAACTTCCTTTTTCTCCTCTTTTTTTATCTCCACTTTAGGTGGTGTTTCCTCCCTTTTTTTAGATATTAAGGAGCGTTCGTGCTCCCTCTTTTCCTTTTCTAAAAATCCTTGGATATAATAGCATCTACCGTCCGCTCTTGTGCTACCCGTGGCATAGGGGCGCATATCTTTTACAAGGGCGCACTCAATATCTCCGTCAAAATTGGTAAAATTAAACTTTTTGTCCGACAGGGGGTATATCTTTGCGTTACGCCTATCGCAGATAGCAAAACTATCGCAATCTAAGTCGTACGACGTGAGTACGATCTCTATCTCTTTATCCGTTTTGGTAATGCACGCAAGGCACACCGCGCTATTTTCTTTTCGTAAAACAACCTTCTTTTTCTTGTACATAACGCCCTCCACGATTATATTATTATTAAAAGAGGAAAGGTATTCGTTAAAATATAGCTAAATTAATAAAAATAGGTATAAAACCATTGACAAATATAGCGTATATATATATAATTGTGTTTGGTTTACTTATTATAAACTATTTGTTTAGTTTTACTAAACATTTCGACAAAAATCAACGAAATAGGTAAAAAATGGATATCGGTGCTAAACTCAAACTTTTACGACAGCGATGTGGATTGACTCAAGAGGAGTTGGGAGATAGGTGTGAACTCACGAAAGGGTACATATCCCAGCTTGAAAATGAGATTACCTCTCCGTCAATCACGACACTGTCCGATATATTAGATGCTTTAGGTACGTCGCTTGGCGAATTTTTCTCCAAGGAGCAAGAAGAAAAGGTCGTTTTTACCCAAAACGATTACTTTGAAAAGCAAGACGGGGGATACACTTTGGCGTGGCTCGTGCCTAACGCGCAGAAAAACGAGATGGAGCCTATCGTGGTAACCATAGAGGCACAGTCTTCCACCACGATGGATATGCCTCACGAGGGCGAGGAGTTTGGGTACGTTTTGGACGGAGTCGTGTGGTTGCATTACGGCAAAGCGGTGCACAAATGTAAAAAAGGGGATACCTTTTATATAGTAAGTAACAAGCCTCATTATTTAGAAAACAGAGGAAGCGGAAAAGCAAAGGTTGTTTGGGTGGCAAGCCCCCCGAATTTTTAGGAGAGAAAAATGGCTAAGGTAAAAGTACAACAAGATAACATCATCGAACTTAGAGGTGTAAAGAAGATATACGACGACGTAACGGTAGCGGACGTCAATTTTGCTATTAAGCGTGGCGAATTTGTAACCTTATTAGGTCCGTCGGGTTGTGGTAAGACTACCACGCTTCGTATGATTGCAGGTTTTGAAAAGCCTACCGAAGGTCAAGTTTTGATAAACGGCAAGGACGTAACCGATACCCCTCCTCACAAACGTCCCGTAAATACCGTTTTTCAAAAATACGCCCTTTTTCCGCATTTGAACGTTTATAACAACATAGCGTTTGGTTTGAAACTCAAATACGTCAAGGACGGCGAGGCAAAGAACAAGTTGGGCGAGAACTGTGACGTTTATAGAAAACTCACTAAAGCCGAGATAGACGAAAAGGTAAAGAACGTTTTGCGCCTCGTGGACTTAGAAGACTACGGACACAGAAACGTAGCCTCTTTGTCGGGTGGTCAGCAACAGCGTGTTGCTATAGCGCGCGCTATAGTTAACGAACCCGAGGTATTGCTTTTGGACGAGCCTTTAGGAGCGTTAGACCTTAAAATGCGTAAAGATATGCAGATAGAGCTTATGAGTATGCACAAAAAACTCGGCATAACCTTCGTATACGTTACGCACGATCAAGAAGAAGCGCTCACTATGTCGGACACTATAGTCGTTATGCGTGGTGGCGAAATTCAACAAATCGGCACGCCTCAAAAGGTATACGACGAGCCTGCTAACGCATTCGTTGCAGACTTTATTGGAGAATCCAACATATTCTCCGGTATTATGAGAGAGGATTTCGTAGTTGAACTTGCAGGACGTAATTTTGAATGTGTAGACAAAGGATTCAAAAAGAACGAGCCTGTAGATATCATTATCCGTCCTGAAGATATTAAAATCGTCAAACCCGAGAGCACAAAGCGTACCTTCGAGGGCGTGGTAGAAACTTGCGTATTCAAGGGAGATCACTTTGAAACCACGGTGTTGATGAACGACTTTGAGTTTTTGGTTCACGACAACGTTGAGTGTAAGGTTGGCGACAACGTTACCTGTTATATCAAGCCTTTTGATTTCCACATTATGGCAAAATCACGTATTATCAACAAGATAGACACCTATATGTGGGACGAAGGCGTAGTTGAGATTTGCGGTGGTAGATTTCCTTGTAATTCCACCCTCCCCTCCGACACGCCCGTTAGCGTTGAGATAGGATTTAAGGACGTAGAAGTCTTTGATGACGAAGAGGACGGTATCATCGGTGGCGAAGTCATAAACTCCATATACAAAGGTAACTATTATCAGTGCATTATAAGAACGGACGATCACTACGACTTTTTCGTGGATACCACGGACGAGTGGCTCAAGGGAGATAGAGTAGGTATTTCGGTTGCGCCCGAGAAGATGAGTGTCGTGGAGCGTGAGGAAAAAGAAGATGAGTAAAATGAAATTAACCAGAAGGGCTTTTTCCTATCCGTATATCCTTTTTATGATGATATTCGTGGTATTGCCTTTGGTTTTGATACTCGTTAACGCCTTTATGGCAAACGGAGAGTTGACTTTCAAAAACTTCGTCAACTTTTTCTCGGACGGTTCGAGTATACATACCTTGCTTATAAGTTTAGCGGTAGGTTTTATCACGACTTCTATCTGTTTGTTTTTAGGTTATCCCATAGCCTACCTTTTAACCAAGAGAAAATCGGGTAGATATATGGTGTTGTTGTTTACCTTGCCTATGTGGGTAAACTTCTTGCTCCGCACCTTGGCAACCAAGGAGATTTTCCAAGCGTTGAATATGCCTCTTGGTATGGCTACCGTTATTATCGGTATGGTATACAACTATCTACCTTTTATGATAATGCCGTTGTATACGAGTTTGTCCAACATTGACAAATCTTACGCCGAAGCCGCTCAAGATTTGGGCGCAAATAGTTTGGGCGTGTTTTTGAACACCACCCTACCTTTATCCGTACCCGGTATCGTTAGTGGTATTACTATGGTGTTTATCCCGACCATATCCACATTTGCAATAAGCGAACTTTTGTCGGATAGAATGATTACCTTGTTCGGTGACTCGATAAACTTGAAATTCACCCAAGATATGTACGGCGTGGGTAGTGTTATGAGTTTGGTTATGATAATCTTGGTTATTTTAAGCAACGTCTTGATGAGCAAAGCGGACAAAGGCACGAAGAGTGGAGGTGCGGTATGAAAAAGTTTTTCCAAAACTCCTATCTTGGTATAATACTTTGTTTCTTGTACGCGCCTATTATGCTCGTTATACTCTTTTCTTTCTTTAACACGGCGGATTTTTCCTTTGCAAACGGATTTTCTTTTGAGTCGTACAGTCAAATTTTTACGAGTGAGAAGAGTGAAGCGTTGTTGGACGCGCTTAAAAACACTTTGCTAATTGCAGCTATATCTTCCGTTATTGCAACCGTTTTGGGAACGGTGGCAAGTATAGGTATGCATTATTTACCAAGACGCGCTAAAAGACTAGTAGAAGGAGTGAACCAACTCCCCGTTATAAACTCCGAGGTAGTTATGGCGGTATCTTTTATGGTGTTCTTCGTAACTTTTGCTTTCCCCGAAGGATATTTAAGACTAATTATTGCGCACGTAGCATTTTGTACGCCTTACGTCGTGCTTGCCGTTATGCCCAAACTTGCGCAGATGGACTCCAATATCTACGAAGCCGCGCTTGACCTTGGCGCATCTCCTGCAAAAGCTATGGTAAAAGTACTATTACCCTATCTAGCGCCTGCTATTTTGTCGGGATTTATTATGGCGTTTACCATATCTTTGGACGACTTTATTATTACCCAGATAAATAAAGGAGCGTCCACCGGTATCGACACCTTGTCCACCCTTATCTATTCTGATGCGAGAGTTCAAGGTCTAGAGCCGTTCTGGTTTGCCGTATTTAGTATTATTTTCGTAGTCGTGCTTGCAGTTTTGCTTTTCGTCAACCTTAAGAAGAGCACCAAGAAGGAGGAAAAGAATATATGAAAAAAGCATTTTCCTTGATTCTCGTTCTCGTGTTGGCAGCAACTTTCGTCTTGCCCTTGGTCGGTTGTGGGGAGAGTGTGGAAAAACTCGTAATATACAACTGGGAAGAGTACATTGACGAGTCCGTTTTGGACGATTTTGAGGAGTATTACGAATCTAAAACGGGCAAGGACATTCAAATAGTTTATTCCAAATTCGACACCAACGAAACTATGCTTACCAAGATTATGAATGGTGACGCTAGTATTGACGTTATGTGTCCCTCGGAATACGCTATAGAAAAACTCGTTAAAGCGGATAAGATTATAAACGTAAAAGAATATTTCAATTTAGAGGTAAATAATGATAAAAATATCGTATCTTCTAATTACCAATATCTTGAAAACGTTGATCCTATTATTAGAAAGAAGGTAGAAGAAACCTTTACCACCCTAAACTTGAACGAATATTTCGTACCTTATATGTGGGGAACGTTGGGTATACTCTACAATTCCTTGGAGATCGATCCGAATGAGGCGAGAAAGCTTGGCTGGGGACTTTTGTGGAACAGTGACAAAAATTCTCCTGCGTATAATACGGTTCACGGTCAAATCTATATGAAGGACTCTATTCGTGATGCGTACGCGGCAGCGGTATTGTATGCAAAAGAACGTGGAATTTTGCCCGAAAAATATAGCCGTTACACGACGGGACAACTCATAAATTGTACCGAGAACGATATGCTCAAGATTGCAGAAGAGGTGTTGAGGGGACAAAAGAGCGAACTTAGAGGCTACGAGGTCGATTTTGGTAAATCGGACTTGGCTCGTGGCGTGGGACTCGTTAACCTTGCTTGGAGCGGAGACGCTATATACGCTATAGAAGATTTAGCCGAAGAGGGAATAGAACTCGATTATTTCACTCCCGATATCGGTGCAAATATTTGGTTTGACGGTTGGGTAATAACCAAAGACTCTAAAAACAAAGAAGCGGCTATGGAATTTATAAACTATCTTTGTGATCCCATGGTTGCTTTATCCAATATGTTATATATTGGCTATACTGCGGCTGTTGATAAAGAGGTTTTGCAAGAAAACGACGAGGTAATGGAATTTTTATCGGAATACTTAGCCGAAGAATACGAGTCCACGACGGAGGAGTTTTTCTCAAGCGAGGTAAGATACCCCGACGTAAATAGTGAAAAATTCGGCGTTATGCAAGACTTTGGCGAGAAAAACCAAACCTTGGTTACGACTTGGGAGAGGGTAAAGTCCACGGGAGATAACCTAGGAATATTGCTTTCCATATTCGGTGGGGTTGTTGCCGTTTGGGGAGTACTTGTATTTATCGCAATACTATCTAAAAACAAGAGAAAGAAAAAATTAGTTCCAAAGACATAACGAGAGCGGAATCTTACGAAAGATTCCGCTTTTTTTATCAGCACGAGTATAATCGTGATAAAGTTGGAAAAAATTTTACTATGAGAGAAGTTGTTTTGAAAATGGACGAGGCGAAAAGACGGGCAGAAAGGCTAAAAGGCGTGACCGTTAGACTCAAAATCAATAAAGGCAGAAACAAATTTATAGAACGTATCGGCGAGATAGAGGATCTATATCCCGCCGTTTTTTCTTTTAGGTCGGGAGAGGAGGTATCCACCTTTTCCTATTCCGATTTGCTTACCAAAATAGTGAGAATTTATCCAGTAGAAGAGGCATAAAAAATTTTTTCCCGAATAATATATAGCGATTAGTGTAATTCGGGAGGAAGATGAATGGATAAAATTACCAACGTTTTGAATACGGACTACGTGTCCGAAAAGGCGCGGACACAGATAGAGGTTGAATGTGAATTAAAACCCGATAGCCCAGTTATTTCCTTGCTTGGTGTGACGGCGGACGCTATCGTTCTCTCATCGGAAGGTTTTAAGGGCGAGGTGAGCGTAAACGGTCGGGTAAATTTTAAGGCGCTCTACGTTAGCGAAGAGGACAAAATAGCCTCGTTGGATTATTTTTCGGATTTTAGAACCAAAATATACGGAGATATCGAGGTAGACGACAAACTGTTTGGGTTTGGAAAGGTAGTAGACGTTGAGGTCGTAACTTCGTCCAACGAGATGATCAAAGCTCGTGCCGTGGTCGAAGTCGTGGTAATAGGCGCAAGTAGACGAGAGGTAGGCTACGTTGACGGAGATAATTTGTGCAAGAAAACGGCGGACGTTCAAGAGAGCGTGTTGAGGACGGTGGTCGAGGGAATATTCGACGTTGAGGAAGATTACGAGAGCGGAGAGAGGGTGGATAAGATAGTTTTACTTACTACCGATCTAGTTCTAAAGGAAGCAAAACCCTCTAGAGGAAGCTTGTTGGTTTCGGGAACGGCGTTTGCAAATATTACCTACGAGAGTGATTCGGGCATAAAAAATCTCGTGGTGGATTTGCCGTTTTGTGAAGAGTTAGACGCAGAGGACGTAACTCCGGACGACGATTTGTATTTGTACGGATATATAAAGGACGCGAGAATTATCTTGACGGGGGATGAGGCGGATACCAATATCGGGGTTGAGGTAACGGTGGCGGTACGAGTACCCGTGTTCGAGATGAAAAATACCGCTATTCCAGTCGATGCGTTTTGTGTGGATAGAGAATTGAAGGTTGTGACGACGGAGGGGGAGAGTTACAAAAAATCAGGCTCGTGGAATTATGAGGAGAGGTTGTCGGGTTCTGCCATTTTGCCGGAAGACGCGCCGAGTATAGGTAAAATCATAACGTTAGCAGACTCAAACGATACAGTAACTGCGGTTAACTCATATAATGATAGAATAGAGGTCTTGGGTTCTTTTACCTCACTACTTATATACGAGGACGTGGACGGATTGATAAGACCGTTCAAGATAGAGTTGCCCTACGACGTGAGTTTTGAGGCAGTAGGGGGCAAAGCTGGTGGCGAAACCTACGTGCGACAAGCGGTGTGCGAGGTAACAGCGGTAGCAAAAAGGGCGAGAGACGTGGAGATAATGTACGTTCTCAAAATATATGCTTATCAGTGTGTGAGAGAAAGATTTAATTATATATCGGATATAGAGGATTGTGAGGATAAGATAGAGAGAAAACCTATCACGATATATAAAAGACGGGACGGCGAGGATAAGTGGAGCGTTGCTAAAGCATTGAGAATAGATCCTGAGAATTTGGATTTTGAAGAGGAGAGGTTTATAGTAACGTATAGACAGATAGAATAGTTCTTTTTACAAAAAGGGCGAAAAACTGCGAATGGTTTATATAATTCGCAGTTTTTTTTATGCAATAATAAATAAACTCCTCATGGGGTAAAGGAGAAAAGATGAAAAGAGAAAGTTTTAATTCTATCGTTTTCGGCGTAGGGATATTCGCTTCCTTTTTAGTGTTGGCGCTTGCAAAAACTACGGGTGGTTACACTCCGTTTTGCGCCGGTTTTTTCGTGGCGTTGGTGTACGCGAGGAAAAATTTTCTCGTCGTGTCCCCTCTGTACGTTTTATCCACCTTTTTGGTAAAACCCGAACTTGAAACCTTACTGTTTTCAGGGGTTTTGGTTTTATCCACTGGGCTACTTTATTTCGTACACTACAAACTAAATCGTACGGTAACCTGTCTTGCGGTTAATTTAACCGCCTTTTTTGCCCAAATTCCCCAAGTCATGTACGCCTTGTATTCGGGAGAAACGGTCTTTTTCGTGGTCGTGAACGCCTTGCTTACCCAAATATTTACACTTTGCGCGACGCTGTGTTTGTACGCAGTGCTTGTTCGAGGTATGAAAACTAAATTTACGGTGGACGAGTCCGTGTGTACTTGCGTTACGGCAACGGCGCTATGTTTGGGCTTATACTCCGTAAACGCCTTTTCTATAACCCCTTTTTATCTAATATCCACCTTCGTTACGGTGGTTATTACCTATTCGTTGGGCGCAATAGGACTAGTTAGCGCCGTAGTTTTTGGATTAGGCGCGGCGTTTGGTGGAAATTACTCGGTGTTTTTACCTTTAGTGGTTGGGGCAACTTGTGCGTTGGGCTTTAGAACGGCGTCGGTGTATGCGTGCGCCTCCGTGTATAGCGTAGCGTGCGTGGCAATAGGACTATATTTTCAGAGTACTACGGGATTTTGGGTGGTGGAATGCGTGGAAATATTTGTGGGTGCGCTTGCCTTTTGCGTATTGCCACCTAAAATCAAGGGCGAACTCGGCGCTTATCTTACCGCTTTTCGAGAACCGAAAGGGGAACGCCACGTTATAAATAGAAATAGAAAGACGATATCAACAAGATTAGCGTCTGCCGCTAAAGTTTTTTGGGATCTGTCTTCCTTGGTGTCGGATACGGCGTACGTTGCAAGTGACGAGGAGCGTGTAGATATAGTGGTGGACGAGGTAGAGAGAGCTTTTTGTGGAAATTGTTCAAGACGGGAGCAGTGCGAGAGAATTTTGGACGGAAAGACGAGGGAATTACTCTATCCCGTGGTTGAGGTGGCGGTCAAAAGAGGGCGGGCTACTTTGTTGGAAATACCTGCCTATATTACGGGGAGTTGCATAAAGGTCAACGAACTTATTCCCACGGTCAATAGTATTCGCGACGAGATATTGAATGCGCAAAAGGCTATGGCGGTTAAAAACGGAGGCAAGGTCTTGTTTGCCGAGCAATTATTGGGGGTTGGGGAACTTCTTGCAGGTTTTTCTCAAGATATGAGACGAGTAGTGGGCTTTGATTTAGGCTTGGAGAGGGTGCTAATAGACGAATTAGCGTACAAAAACGTGTTGTGTAGTGAGGCTATTATAGAAGAGAGTGGGGATTACGTCACTCTGCTAGTTAAAGACGGAGAGATAAGACGGCGCGCTATAGAGAAAGTCGTTGGTAAAGTTATGCGTAAAAAAATGTCTGCCAAGATAGAAAAATCTTTGACACACAAAGGTTTTGATACCATAACTTTGTCCTCCACTCCTAAGTTTGATATGGCGTTTGGCGAGGCGGTTGCTAGCAAAGAGGGAGAGCGGACGAGCGGAGATAGTAGATTGGTCTCTCGCCCCTCGACGGACACCTACGTCATGGCGTTAGCGGACGGCATGGGCAGTGGAGAGCGAGCGGAGCGATCTAGTTCAAGAGCGGTTAGTTTGGTGGAGAGTTTTTATCGGGCGGGGTTTTCTCATAGAACGGTTATAAATTTGGTCAATAAAATGTTGACTTTCTCGGAGGGCGAGGGGTATAACACTCTGGATATGTGTATATGTAACGTGAGGGAGGGAAAATGCGATTTTATCAAAATGGGCTCGTGCACGAGTTTTCTAAAAAGAGAGGATAGAGTAGAGGTCGTAGAGTCCCAAGCCTTGCCTATGGGGGTATTGAGAGAGGTGTCGCCTACTATAGTGGAGAAGAGCGTGCAGTCGGGAGATATGCTCGTTTTAGTGAGCGACGGCGTGATGGACTCGGTGGGGGAAGAGTATTTGACGAGTTATATAGAGCAGTCCGACACCCCAAATCCCCAAGAACTAGCAAACAAAATACTCTCTCTAGCAAGAGGACGAAATAAAAACGACGACGCTACCGTCGTCGTTGGAAAGGTTTTTTGATTAAACTATCAAGATATTGGGCGCACGATTTTTAATCTCTTGCTTCATTTCGTTGGACAAAGAGGAGTCCGTTATTAAAACGTCTATGTCGTCTAGGGTAGAGAAGGTGAAGGGCATGCTTCTATTGACCTTGGTGGTGTCCATGAGCATAACTCTCTTTCTTGCCTTTTTGACGACGTTGTTTTTGAACTCGTTCTCGTTCATATGACCGCACATAAAACCGTTTTCGGGAGTAAAACCGGAACACGCCATAAAAGCGATATCAACGTTGACGTTATCCAAGAACATTTGTGACAAACTACCGCTTGCGGATAGGTTGTTTTTAGAGATAACACCGCCAATCATATTGACGACGGGCATGGCTTTACGTGATAATTCAAAGGCTATGTTAATACCGTTGGTCGTAACGTAATAATTCAAATCGGGCAATTCTTTGGCAAAAAACAAAGTGGTAGAACCACTGTCGATGAAGATAGAGTGACCACGCTCTGCAAACTCCACCGCTTTGACTGCAATTTCCTTTTTGAGTTCGGTGTTGGATATAGCGCGTTGAGAGTACATATCCTCTACGTTTTTGTTCAATTCCTTCACCGAAACGGCACCGCCTCTAACCCTTATCAAAATGCCTTCGTTTTCTAAAGCCTGTAGGTCACGGCGCACCGTCATGCTAGACACTTCGGGGAAACGTCTAGTGAGTTCGTTCAAAGAAATACGACCTCTTTCTTCTATCAATCTTTTAATACTCAAAATTCTCGAATGATTCATTTGCGTCACCTCGACGTAATTATAACACAAAAAATGTAAAAAACAAACATTTTATGAATATTTTTAACAAAACGTGTAAAAAACGCACCAAATAAGAGTTAAAAGCATATATTATATAGAAATTTTGGGGGAGCGTATGGAGATATTTGAGGACGAGGTATACGAGAGATTGGAAGAAGGATATAGGCGGGAAGAGGGAAAAGGGGGACTCAATAGAGCCATGCTAGGGGTATTGCCGTTTAGACTAGAAAAAGGGGAGGATAAAAAGCGGGCGGAGAAGATATTAGGCGAGTGCTATTGGATAAACGATAAGATAAAAAACGCTGTCTTTCCCTATCAAGGAGTAGCGCCTAACGTGGTCAAGAAATTGTTAAAAGAAAACGAAGAGTACTTGGAAAAATACAAATTAGAGGACGTGGGTTACGTGTTTGTAGGCTTCGTGGAGAGTGCGGAATATTTAGTAAAAAGGGTGGAGAGTGTCGTGAGATTGCAAGATAATACGGCAAATAGAATACTACTTATTCGGTGTTACGCCCTGCTTAATTTGTTTATAACTGGATAAAAAAAACCGTTGCTAATGCTTCGTACCCTTAAGGACAGTTTTTGAGAATTAAGAACTACGAGCATTGCGAAGGCGAAGAAAAATACGAGAACATTTCGGTGTTTCTCGTATTTTTCTTTTTTGCACATTTGCAGATTTTCCGTCTTTATAGTACACTTAAAGCACCAAAGGAAAGGAAGGTGCAATATATGGAAAAATACATTAAACAGAACGGAATCACCTACGAACTCAGAGGCGAGCAATATTACCCCCTGCTTGAACTCCCCGAACAAAAGAAGGTCGGCAAGTACGGAAGGTTGCACCTCGAATACCTCAAAGAGCATCGCAAAGGTCGCTATACCAATCTTCTCTCGGAAGGTACACTCAATCAAAGGCTTTATGAGATTGACCTTGAAGCCAAGCAGATGCTTGAAAGCATTATCACCCGCCTTGCTACCGAGAGAGGTATTGACGAAAATATGAAAGCTCGCGATATGCTCCGTTGGGCTGCCGAAATGAACAACATCAAGGCAAGCGTAGAAGAAATTGTCTTGCGGGAGGTGGTATACGTATGAGGTCGGTTATCAACGAATTATGGCACGGAAACATAATTCCCCAAGAGGACAGCAGAACGAACTCTAAAGAAATGAAAGAACTGCTCGGATATATGTCAAGGCATCATGAGGATTTGGAAAAGAGCTTTACAGACGAGCAGAAAGAAACCTTCGAAAAGATCCACGACTGCTGGAGTGAGTATATGAGCTTGGCAGAAGCGGCTATATTTGAGTACGCTTTCAAACTCGGGATGCAGATTGCCATTGAAACATTAACTGAATAATTTACGCGGCGGGGATCATCCTCGCCGCTTTGCTATTGTCAAAAAGAACTGAGAATTAACGATTAGAATTAACGGCATCGTTAATTCTGACGCTTTTTATAAAATATATTTATCGCTTGCATTTGAAAACAAGCGACAAAAACAAGCGATAAAAGTAGCGATAACCTAAACAAGTAGCGATAAAAGCGGCGATAAATGAATAAAAAATGTATTAGTGCTTACATTCGTACCCTTTTTATTAAAAAACTCTAAAATTCGCTCCGATTCAGAAAAATTCGCTGAACATTCGCTCTGTTCGCTTGACAAAAGTGAATTTTTGGTGTATAATAATAGCAATCATATTATGCGGAGGAATCGGTATGAAATTCGAAACCGAAAATATTGAATTTAAGGTGCAAGTTACGGATGAACTTTATAAGGAAGTCATCGCATTTGCTAACACCGATGGCGGTACTATTTACATTGGAATTGATAACGAAGGAAACGTAACCGAGCTTGATAACGTGGATGAGGTATATACCCGTATTACCAACGGAATACGTGATGCCATTCTGCCCGACGTTACAATGTTTGTAAAATATACGCTTCAAGAGAATCACACGATCCGTATTAAGGTTAGTGAAGGTTCTTTCAAGCCTTACTATTTGAAATCCAAGGGGCTAAAGCCGAGTGGCGTTTTTGTTCGTCAAGGCACGTCCACTGTTCCTGCCTCTCCCGAGCAGAACAGATCAATGATTAAGGAAACCGATGGCGACAACGTTGAGAGTATGCGTT
>JAFQWW010000067.1 GCA_017407285.1 Clostridia bacterium | reverse complement strand
CAACAAGAAATGGTCAACGAAACCAGTAAAAAGGTGGCAATATTCCAATCAAGCAATATGTCTCTTGGCGTAAACTTGTTGATAAACTTGGTAAAAAAAGCGACTCAGTTTTTGGGTGACGGATACGATATCGAGATTATCGAACAACATCACAACCGCAAAGTTGACGCTCCGAGTGGTACTGCCCTATCGATTGCTAAAGCAATAAAAGATGCTTCGGAGGAAAACCTCGAATTCACCTACGGTAGAACGCCCGAATCTGGAAAAAGAGCTAAAAACGAACTCGGCATACACGCCGTTCGTGGCGGAAGCATCGTTGGAAAACACGACGTTATGTTCATAGGCGAAGAAGAAACTTTGACTATCGCCCACTCCGCTCACAGTATATCAGTATTTGCAATCGGTGCAATAAGAGCTGCCGAATTTATCAAAGATAAATCTCCTGCAAAATACGATATGGACGATTTGATCTCGTCAACCTACAACAAATAATAAAAAAGAGGACTCAACGTCCTCTTTTTTTTAACTTTATTATTTAACGACCATTATACGGTAGCAATGTTGACACTCTGCAAACTCGCCTGATGCTTTTAGTTTTCCTACCGTGCCTTGAGAAACCTCCATACCACAACCGCCACAGAAACCGTTATTGTACTCAACCACCGCAGGTAATTTCTTCTCCTTGCGTAGTCTATCGTATACAGCCATAATAGTCGGATATTTAGATACTAACTCTGCGCGCAAACCCTCAAGTTCTGTTTTGTACTCACTCTCTCGTGCTGAAAACTTTTCTTGAACGCTCTTATAAGCAACGGTTGCAGCCTTACCTGCTTTTGCAGATTCTTTATAGCTCTTAACCGCATCTGCATATTTTTTATTAATATCTACGATTTTAGAATCAACGCTTTTCATTTCCTTTTCATAGGTTGCAAGTTCGTCTAAAATCTTTTGCATACGCTCTTGATAATAATCAAGCTCATTCATGTCCTCAATCTCGTCTACGTTTTTGAGTACGGACTCGATTTCATTTAGTGATGCAAGCAACTTATCTACGTTTGCGTTGATCTCATCCAATCTCTTTTGTCCTGCTTGAATTCCTGCAGCGTCTGCTTCAAGCTTTTCAATTTGCTTTTTAGACTCCATGAACTGAATATAGTTGCTCTTATACGCTTTGTACTCTGCACTACTCTTCAACTCATTTTCAAGTTTTAACAACTCTACGTCTTTCTCTTGATATTTGAATAAATCTTCAAACATATCTATTACCTCCGTATTAAACGTTTGTTTTTAAGTTAGTCAACTCCTCAACGTACTCAAAAAACTTCTCGCGAGTACTCTCGGAATCGCTTGTTTTTATAATTCTCTCTGCGCGATTGAGTTCAAAATCAATCCATTTTAGAAAATCTACGCTTTTTTCTTTCAAATTGTCGCGCCCATACTTATACTCGTGTTCAGTATAACTATCTACCCCTTTCTCTGCCTTTATTATAGCGTAAAACTTTTTAGCACTCTCGATAATTCTATCGGTTAACAATTTATACGAGTGCTCGACGAGCCATTTTCTTACCTCGTATATCTCGCTTTGAGGAGATAACACCAAGGTGGCGCTAACGGATTTTTTTGCTAGAATATCTACGATTTCTCTGCCACCCATACCGCTAATCACGATAACGTCGGCATCGGTATCATCTAAAACAGAGAGTCCGTTTCCACATCTAAAATCGGCTTGGTCACCATATCCGCTCTCTTTTAGCAGATTTTCCGCCTTGTTTAAGCTCATTCTAGATATATCGGTGGCAATTACTTTTTCCGCAACACCCGACTTTAGCGCCATTAAACAAGTTAATCCGTGATCACAACCAACGTCTGCTAGCACCTTACACTTCGGTACTTCATACAAAATGGCAGTCAACCTTTTGTCTTTCAACATTTTACTCTAAAAAGTCTTTAAGTCTTTTAGTACGATTGGGATGACGAAGTTTTCTCAACGCTTTTGCCTCGATCTGTCTTATACGCTCACGAGTAACGTTAAATTCCTTACCAACCTCTTCCAAAGTTCTAGGATGTGAATCGTCAATACCGTAACGCAAGCGCAACACCTTTTCCTCACGGGGAGTCAAAGTGCTCAATACTTGAACGAGATGTTCTTTTAACATATTGGTCTCCGCCATATCGGAGGGCGACGTTGCGTTATAGTCCTCGATAAAATCTCCCAAATGGCTATCTTCTTCTTCGCCAATAGGAGTCTCCAAAGATACGGGATCTTGAGCGATTTTT